>JAOQAA010000634.1 GCA_025963815.1 Capsulimonas sp. | reverse complement strand
GAAGCACGATATAGATCACGGTGATGTCCAGCAGCATCACCAGCATCATACCGCGCACGTAGTTGCCAAATACAGCGATCACTTCGGTGACGATGGTCAAAATATCGTCGCGGCGCTCGCGTGGCGCGAGGATTAGCAGCTTGCCCAGAATCTTGTGGAAGTCCAGCAGCAGAAAAAAGGTGATGATTGGGACGATTACCACCCACACCAGGTTTTCCGCCCAGGCGGGGAGATTATCTTTCAGCCATCCGATGCCTTGGCCGAGCAGCTCCGGGAGATGCTTAGCCTGATCGATGATGGGCTGGCGTATCATTTGCGGCGCGTGATGCGCGGTCATCCATGTGCGGGCGTACTCGGCGACTTGCTGCGGGGTTCCATACAGTTCGTGTGGCAGGAGGTTCAGGAGCTGGGACATCTGTCCGCTGGCGAGCTGATTTAAGCTTCGGACAATCAGCGCGCACACGCCCAGAAACAGGATGTAGATGATCGCGATCGCCAGGCCCCGGCGGTATCCGCGCCGCTCCATGCGGTCTACTTCGGGAATCAGAGTCATAGCGAAGATGGTCGCCACCAGGAAGGGGGGGATTAGGGCGCGCAGAGCGAAGAGCAGCCAGAGAACGACGGCGATGGCGCCCAGATAGGCGAGAATCGTGAAGAGGGAAACGACTTTTTTCTGATCGAATGATGGGACGGGGGGAAGCAAAGCGCGCAAGCCATTCTCAGGAGGACTTGTCGCCGCTCCCGCCGATCATGGGAAGGCCGATGAAGGTGCGCGGACCGAGATCCTCTTCCTCCAGCTCTTCCTCTTCGATAATGATATGGGTTCCCAAGAGTTCGAACAGATCAAACAAATTCCGGTTGGAATTGTCCAGAACGACGTAATTCGCCGCGACATCGTCAAAGTACAGAGGCTTCCGGCTGAGCGGGCCGGCGATCGTGAGCCACTCCGCGAAGACGAGGGCGGCGGTATTGGAGGGAACGCCGCTCGGATCGCGGTCGGCGAAGTCCTTGAGCGTCTGTCCTAAGGTGATCGTCTGTTCGATGAACGACGGGTCCGTGGGCTGGCTAGACATAAGCAGGCGTCAGATTTTCCAGGTGGTCTTCGACCCGCGTCAGCACCTTCAGGCGCAGGGCTTCGATGGCCGTGTCCCGAACGCCAAAGTAGTTGATCGTCGTGTAGCCGCCAAAGGTCTTGAAGCGCTCGTAAGTCGAGAAACGGGAGGAGTTTACCGGCACGGAGATGGACTCATTGGTGTCCGAGTCCAACACTTCCAGATTCTTGATAAAGCTGGTGATACCGTCGGTATCCTTGATCCGCTCATTGTAAGACAGGCGGATCAGGTACTGCTTACCGCCGCGCGTCGTATATCGTTCCGTGATATCCATGGGAGTATTGTACACCTAAAAACGGCGTTTCCGTTTGCCTTTCACGCCGCTCACGCTCTTTTCCATCGGCTTTTCCTGCCGCGTCGCCGTCTTCAGCGCGCCAATGGAGATCGGCGCGGGATCGCGCAGCTTATCGGCCCAAGGGCCAGGGCGGTTCTTGAGCACGAACTGTCGCGTCCGCTCGGCCTTCGCTTTATCGCCGGCGCCGGCGTAAGCTTTCGACAGTAAATAATGCGCCTCGCCCGTGCTGTCCAAAAATCGCTGAGTCGCTCCTTCGAACGGATCGAGCGCCGCGACGGCTTCGCGCCAGGCGCCGCGCTCCACGAAATCGCGGCCCATCTTGAGCCGTGCGCCGAAGAGCTTACTTACTCCCAGGAAGAAGAAAGCGAACACTGGCAGCATCGAAACGAAATCGATGACTTTGTGCCACTTCCAGTAGGGACTGTGCTCATTGTTGAACTGCGCCATCAGCAACGGCGTCAGAAACAGCAGGGCGAATACCGCAATGCCGTAGCGCAGAATGATTCGTCCGAGCAATCGGTCCGCTTGTTCGTTGATGATCGGCTGGTCGGCGGGGCGTTTTGTGTTGGGTTTTGTGGGAGCGGGCATAGGAAATTTCTCAAGGGGATTCTAGCATTTTGCGCGCGGGTTGTCAACCGACGCGGGGCGGTTTCGACTTTGAGTATAATAAGTGCGCGCTCTTTGTATCTATCGCGTTCAATGTGTCTCGCAGCAGCGTTTTTACTTTTCGTAAGGAGAACTCAGAATCGTGTCGGAACAAAGCAAAGACGAGCTTCTGAAATCGATGGAGGGGCGGGAGACCCTGGCGCTGGCTGAGCTTCTTGCATCGGAAGCTGGGCCGCTTGCTGCGCTGGAGACGATCGGAGAAGTCGTGGCGGCGCTGTACTGGCGGCGCAAGGATCTGCCGCGCGTTGTGCTGGCCGGACTTGCGGGGATCGGCGCCGGATTGGCGGCGGCCGGACGAGAGACGGATGACGCCGAGCGTGCGCGACTGCTGGGCGCCGTCAAAGCGCTGGCCTACAATATCGGCTCGTTTACATGGCCAGGCTGGAATGAGGCGGGAATCTCCCCAGGCGCTACGGATCTTGCCGCCGGGCTGGACGCGGCGCGTCTCAACCTGCGCCTCGCCGTCGAACTGCGCAAAGGGGACCTGCCGGTGTCGCGAGGCCACTGGCTCCTGGGCGCCCATCTCGCCTCCGTCGGCGAATTTGGGGCCGCGCGGCGTCACTTCGAGGAAGCGGCTCTCTATGCAGGCCAGGAGCAGAACTCGGGAGAGCGAGCGCTCGCGCAGGCGTTTGCCGCACTCGTCGGCGTAGCGATGGCCGAGGGTGACAATAGGGAGCGCGCGATGAGCCACGAACAGCTCCGCGCCGCGTTCACGGCCCTTTCTCAAGCCGACGGCGGCGCTGGGTTCGCCGAACAAGTCCGTACGGCTGCGGGCGTGTTCGGCTGGACCGATCTGCTCTCGATGGAATGAGAGGGCATCGGAAGGTCAGAGATATTGGCGGCAATTAACATCAAACATTTAGGCATTCGCATTCGGCATGATCTGGATTTTCAGATCGACCGGCCGTTCGGAACTGAAGATTACATTCTTGTCCACTTTGTCGGCTCGGTGGTCGTTCGCGACAAGGGCGGGCTTCAGGCGGTCAATCAGAACGCGACGATCTTATATACGCCAAAGTTTCCACAGTACTATCGCTGCCCCGAAGGCCGAATCGATCACTCCTGGATGCACTGCACGGGCGACGGCATGGAGGAAGCGATCCAGCGCTTTCGAATTCCGGTAAACACGGTGATGCACATCGGCGCCCTCGGTGAGCTGACGCCGTTTCTTGAGTCAGTCCGGCACGAGCAGCTGTATCGGGAGACATACTGGGAAGAATCGGTCGCGGCGAAGGCCGAGGAGTTCTTTTTGTCGCTGGGGCGAACGATCCTAAAGCGGCACTTTACGTCTCGGGCGCCCTATCAGGACGATTTGCAGGAGGCGATCCGACACGCGCGCGCCGAAGCGCACTCGGACCTCGGACGGCGCTGGACGGTCGGGGAAATCGCGGCCATCGCGAACCTCAGCGCGTCGCGCTTTACCGCCCTTTATAGCGAGTTCTACGGCGTCAGTCCTATCGAAGACTTGATCGCATCACGCATTCGACAGGCAATGTTCCTGCTCCAGACGAACTCCGCCACTGTCGAGATCATCGCGCAGGAATGCGGCTTCAGCAGCCCGGAACACTTCAGCCGCTTATTCCGCCAGCGCAGCGGCAGCTCTCCCCGCCGCTTTCGTCAGACATCGCGTGGGGGTGGTAAATAAACTCCATTCACAAAATTTATTCACCACCATTTCGTTCCCAGTTACCCCACTTTCCATTCTAGAAGCCCGCCGGAGACTTTGTCTTGAAGCTGGACTTCGAGGCGAATGGCGCTGGTCGTGACAGGGGTGAATGTGACGGTATTGTACTTGTCGGCCGCGACTCCGTAAGCGGAGGCGCCGGCGACGGGCTTCCAGGCGTCACCATCCTTGTAGAGCAGGCGCCAGGATTTGGGAACGCGGCACTCGCCATGGCCGGTGTCGTCGAACCAGTATGCCGAGGCGGTGGAGATCGTCTTCGGTTTCTTGAAATCGTACTGCGCCCACTCCTGGGTGCCGGTGTGGTCCCACCAGGTAAAGCGCGGAACGCCCATGTCGTAGGACCGGCTCGGCTCCAAGTTGTCGCTCAATGCGTCCAGATTATCGTTGACGTGCGACGCGGAGGCGATCATGTCCGGAAGGACGGGCGCCAGCCACTCGTGGGCGTCCGCGCCGCCGCCGATGGTTGGGAACGACGTGATCCGCAGGCGCGCGGCGGCCATCGGGATCAGTGTCACCGTCTCGGTCGGCGCCGTGGACTTGACCGGGCTCATTTGCAGAGGCGTGACGACCTTTTCCGAGTCCGCCATCCAGTTTGGGATCTTCTTCGCCTTGACCCGCAGATGGATGGGCGATGTTTCGTGTGTGAATGGGTTCGCGGCGACGGGGCCGCCTTTCTGGGCCACATCGAATGAATGCGCCGGATTGGATTTGTCCAGGACGAGACCGTAGTTCCACGGCGTTTGCGGCAGGACGGAGTATTCCGGCCACTGATCGGTTCCGGCGTACTTTTCCCACTGCTCGCCGATGGCCAGCGAGTAGGTGATTGGGCCGCGATCGACGGAGACGGAGTTCTTGTTCTTGGTCCAGGTGCGCACGCTGACTTTCATCGGCAGATGCAGCGCCACCGTGTCGTCGTTTTTCCATTCGCGGTCGACGATCAGGTAGGAATTGGGAGCGGCCTTGGCGGCGAGCGGCTTGCCGTTCACTCGAACAGTCGCGTTCGAGCACCAGCGCGGAATGCGCAGGTAGAGCGGGAACGAGACGGCCTTGGGAGATTTGATCGCCAGATGGATCGTGTCGCCGAAGGGATACTCGGTCGTCTGCGCGATTGTGATCGAGGTTCCATCGCCGACCTTCGCCGTCACATCGGACGCCGCGTACAGGTTGGCGGCGAGGCCCTTGTCTGCGGTCGCATGCCAGAGATTCTCCGCGTAATACGGCCACGCCATGCCGTAGTTGTGCGGGCAGCAGCGATAGTTGTGTACGCCTGGCTGGAAGGCGAGCATGGCGAAGTTGTTCTGGTACTGCTGATGTGTTTTGTTGTCGTTGTCGATCTGCACGCAGTTCATCGTGGTGATATAGTGCAGCGACTTCTGCTCGGGATCGTACGAAGCCGGCAGCATATTGAACGCCAGCTCCTCGCAGCGGTCCATCCAGATCGGCTCGCCAGTCTGCCGGGTCAATATCTGGAAGCTCAGCATGTACTCGGCGATGCCGCAGGTTTCGAACCCCTGGCGCGGATCGCCGTAGCCGTGGCGCGCGTTTTCGTCGCCGGCGAAGCCGCCGCCGGCCATCTGGCCGAACTCACCCATGACTTCAGCATAGCGCTGTTTGGTGGCGCTGAGAAATTTGCCGTCTTGGGCAATGACGCCGTATTGGGCCGGCTCGCGGAAGCCCTGCGCAAAGTTGACGTTGTGCAGGCTGGCGATGGTATTTGTCCAATCCGCCGAGCGCTCGTGGATCATCTTGACCAGATCGATCAGGAAGGCGTCGCCGGTGCGATTGTAGAGCCAGTAGATGCTGTCGATATTATCGCCCCAGCGCACTCCGGCCCAGCTTTTGCCGAATGTCTCGGGGCGCTGCTTGCTTTGGAACTGGAAGAACTTCGTCAGAAACGGGATGACTTTGGGATCGCCGGTCACTTCGTGATACGACCGGATCGCATAGAGCGCGGGCATATGCGGCCAGAAGTCCGGATCGCCGTCCAAACCGGTGCGGGCGCGGCGTGGGCCGAACCACCCGTCGGGCTGCTGGCTCGCGATCATGCCCGTGATCCACTTGTTGGCGAGGGCTGTCACACGAGCGTCGCCGGTCACATAGCCGAGATCGGCCAGTCCACGCAGCCAGTATGTGACCTCTTCCCAGCCATCCTCGGCGGTGGGGTCCACCCATCCATTGCCTTCATATTTCAGAAAATCCGAGACTTCCGGGTAGCGGCCGCACAGGCCGTTGACCTGCAAGTCGAGCTGGTGGCGCAGCCATCCCCTGGGCTTCACGGCGCCGACGGGAAGTTTCAGAAACAGGGATGGGGCAAGGGGGGCGCGGTTCGGCGCGTAGAAGCCGCCGGCCTGATCGGTGGCCGCGACCGCGACGCTCTTCACGCCGTTCGCGGCGGACTGAGTGTCCTTCGAACTATATCCGGCGAGCGCCGCGCCGCCGGCGGTGGCCAGGCCCAATTTGAGAAAATCCCTACGCTTCAATGAATAACTCCTTTGCGCGTCGCCGATAGTTCTGGTCGGATTAAGCTGCGACGGTGGCGACGGGACGGATCCCTGTTTTGGGGCGTTCGTCACCTAAAAATTATATCATTCAGGCGTGGGAGGAGTCCATAGAACACAAGCACACTTGTTCGTAACAATCGTGACATGGACGCGGGGACTTCGCGGAATTGTCCTGCAAAGTCCCTTTTTATGGCGTTCTTAGCGCTCCGTGTAGTGCCGGTCGGGCAGAGCGGCCAGCGTTTGCGCGGCCTGTTCGGCGGTCAGATCGCGCTGGGCTTCGGCCAGCATCTCGTAGCCCACCATGAACTTCTTCACGGTCGCCGAGCGCAGCAGCGGCGGGTAGAAGTGCGCGTGCAGCTGCCAATGCGACTGGTCGTCCTCGGTGGCGTTCGGCGCACCGTGCCAGCCCATGGAGTAGGGAAACGAGACTTCAAAGAGATTGTCGTAACGAGACAGCATCCGCTTCAGAATGTCCGCGAGGCCATCCCGCTCGGTGTCCGTCAGGTCCGGCAGACGCAGCACGTGGCGGCGCGGCAGCAACAAGGTTTCGTAAGGCCAGACAGCCCAGAAGGGGATCAGAGCGACCCAGTGGTCGTTCTGAGCGACAATGCGCGATCCGTCCTTCAGTTCGCCTTCGAGATAGTCCACAAGCAAAGGCGCCTCGTGCGTTTGGCGATACGCGCGCTGCGTCTTGTCTTCCATGGCGGCTTCATTGGGCAGAAAATCACTCGCCCAGATCTGTCCGTGGGGGTGGGGGTTGGAGCATCCCATGATCTCGCCCTTGTTTTCAAAGACCTGCACCCATCGGTATTTTGCGCCAAGCTCCTCGGTCTGCGCCGCCCAGACATCCACGACGCCCCGGATGGCGTCCACCGGCATCACGGGCAGCGTCCAGTCATGGCGCGGCGAGAAGCAGATCACGCGGCATTCGCCGGAAACCGCCTGAGTGTGAAACAGAGTGTCCGTGCTCGTATCGGGATCATGAGGCTGCGGCAGCAGCGCCGCATAGTCGTTTTGGAAGACAAACGCGCCCTTGTAGGCAGGGTTCGTCTCGCCGCCGGCGCGCTCGTTACCGGCGCAAAGGTAGCATTTAGGATCGTACGAGGGGCGCTGCTCGCGCGCCGCTGTTTCCTGCTTCCCCTGCCAGGGGCGCAGCGTGCGGTGTGGCGAGACAAGGACCCATTCGCCGGTCAAAGCGTTTAACCGCCGATGAGGAATATCTGTGCGTAGCGTCATGGCAGTCCTTCGAATTCGAGATTGATCGTTTGAGCCGGCGGGCGCGATTGCGTCCCAGCCGAAATCACTCCCTTATTGTGACATGAAACGGTCAATAATCGCAAAAAGACCCCGGGTAAACGTTTCGAATTTATATTTAGGGTGAAAAACAGCAACTTTTTGCTGTTTGCGTCTCGAATCCAGGTGCGAGCCGAGACGAGAGTGATCCATGCGATTCAATACTGTGAGCGTCACAGGATGGAAAGTGAGCGATCTCATGGCGCGTATGGTATAACAAGAATACTGTAACGAAATGCATCGCCATAAGAGAATGTTCACGTTTTCTCTTTCATGGTTTTTGAATTCCGAGTTACGTATATGCTTCCCAATCGTGGACCTCGCCAGTCGATATTCAATTGTAGTCAAATTTAGACGGGCCTCTATGTCTCAACCTTCGACCGAACTATTAGATCGTGTGCTCATCAGCAAAGACCGGGGCGCCCCGCTGCACATGCAGGTGCGGGGAGTGCTGCGTGATATTATTGAAAATCAGTGCGTGGACGGTCAGGCGTTTTGGACCGAAACGATGCTGATGGACAAGCTGAACGTATCGCGCGCCACCGTGCGCAAGGCGCTGGCGGACCTGACCCGCGAAGGGCTGCTCGTGCGCAAGGCGGCGCTCGGTACGACGGTCAGTAAAAAGATGGTCGCGAACACGCTTGGCGTGTTCGTTCACCAATACAACTCGGATTATCAAAGCGAGCTTCTGCAAGCATGCGCCGATGAATGCCGCAAGCGCGGCCTGCAAATGCAGCCCTATTATACGCACAACGGCGATCAAGTCTCGTCCGCGTTCGAGCGAGTGAAATTGCCCCCGCATCAGCAGCGTCTGGTCATTATCGGAGAGACGGCGGGTTTTACCGGGCAGCTGTACAAGGCGCTGGAGGAATGCGGCTATCGCGCGATCGTCATCGACTCGATCGTTCCTGGATTCCGAGGCGCCTATGTCGGGACCGACAACGTGCAGGTCGTTCATATGGGAATGGCCCATCTGCGTTCACTGGGGCATCGGCGCATCACGCTGCTGGTAAACGAGCCGGCGTCTGTCGAATCCGTCCAGATCAAGATCCATACATTCGAGCAGATCTGCCGTGATGAGGGCTTGACCGACAGCCATGTGTTTCACTGCGGGACTCTCCTGGGCGAAAGCTCATTCGACGCTGCGTATCAGTCGATGGACAAGGTCTGGCTTCAGGAGCCCCGGCCCACCGCGATCTTTACTCTGTCCGATCCTGGCGCTTGGGCCGTGCTGAAATGGTGCGCCGGCCGGCGGATCGACGTTCCCAAGGATCTGTCGGTGCTCGGCTTCGAAGGCGTACGCCCCAGCCGGTTCACCCATCCGGCCCTCACCAGCGTCGCGCATCCCATCACGGACCTTGCGCGCCGCGCGATTGAACTGCTGTGGGAGCGGGAAACGCGTCAAGAGTTTTTGCCGCCGCAGTTCGTGAAGGGCGAGTCCACGGGCGCTCCCACTTCGTAGCTTCTCCATGATGCAGACGGAAGACTTGCCCCGCCAATAGATGTTCCATAGGCGGGGCTTTTTGTACCGATGTTTGGCGTGGATTGTCTGCAAATCGACGTCTTTTGATCGTATTTGACACACAACCAACAGAGCGTTATAATGAATCGAGATTGTGCGTACATTAAGTGAACATATGAATTATCCGTCGACCGATCTGCTGGACCGCGTTCTGATCAGCCGGGACCGGGGCATGCCGCTGCATCTGCAGGTGCGCGGAACGCTGCGGGAGGTGATTGAGAACCATTGCGAAGATGGTCAGGCATTCTGGACCGAAGCGCTGCTGATGGAGAAGCTGGATGTGTCGCGCGCCACCGTGCGCAAGGCGCTGGCGGAGCTGACCCGCGAAGGATTGCTCGTGCGTAAGGCGGCGCTTGGGACATCGGTCACCAAAAAGCTGGTCGCGACTACGCTGGGGGTGTTCGTTCACCAGTACAATTCCGATTTCCAAAGTGAGTTATTGCAAGCCTGCGCCGCCGAGGCGTCGAAGCGAGGCTTGCAGATTCAGCCGTATTACACGCACAACGGAGAGCAGATCTCCCAGGCGTTCGAGCGGGTCCAGCTGCCGCCGCACCAGCAGCGGATCATCATTCTAGGGGAGACCGAGGGGTTTACGGGGCAGCTTTACCGCGCGCTCCACGACCGCGGCTATCACGCCGTCATTGTCGATGCGATTCGGTCGGGCTTTCGCGGCTCGTATGTCGGAACGGACAACACGCTGGCGATCGAGTTGGGCGTGAGCCATCTGACGGAGCTTGGGCATCGACGGATCGTTCTTCTCGTCAATGAGCCGGCCGAAGTGGAATCCGTTCAGATCAAGATTGAAACGTTTGAACGGCTTATTCGCGCGCGTGGGTTGTCGGAGTCTCGGGTGGCGTTGTGCGGAGCGAAGCTGGGGGACAGCTCCTTCGACGCCGCGACCGCCGTGATGGATGACGTCTGGTCCGGCGCTCCAAAGCCGACCGCCATCTTTACAGTCTCCGACCCCGGCGCCTGGGCCGTACTCAAGTGGTGCTCGGAGCGCCGGATAGAAGTCCCCAAGGATCTGTCGGTGCTCGGGTTTGAGGGCGTGCGCCCCAGTCGGTTTACGCATCCTACGCTGACCAGCGTTGCGCATCCCATCGCTGAACTCGCGCGCCGCGCGATTGAATTGCTGTGGGAGAAAGAAGAGCAGCAGGAACTGCTCGCGCCCTATCTGCTCATGGGCGAGAGCACGGGCCCGGCCTAGGCCGCCCGGCTGCGTTCACATTCCGCGGCGAACGATTGCAGGAAGACACGGACGCAGTTCGGGTCCCACTGCGAGCCGGCGCCGTTTTCCAGGATCGAGAGAGCCTTAGCGGGCGGCATTCCCAGCCGGTAGGGGCGGTCGGTGGTCATGGCGCTGAAGGCGTCAGCCACGGCCATCATACGGGCGATGAGGGGGATGTCCGTTCCGCTGAGGCCGCTGGGGTAGCCGTCGCCATCCCAGCGCTCGTGGTGGTGCCGCACGGCGTCCAGCGACGCTTCCAGGCCCGCGACCGTGGAGACAATGGCGGCGCCCATCTGCGGATGATGCTGGATAGCTTCGTATTCAAAATCCGTCAGCCGCCCGGGCTTGCGCAGCACGGCGTCCGGCACGCCGATCTTGCCGACATCGTGCAGCAGCGCCGCGACCCCAATCGTTGTTTGTTCGTCCTCCGACATCCCCATCGCGCGCGCGATCGTGAGACAGTAAGCCATCACGTCTTCGGAGTGCCGCCGCGTGTAGCGGTCCTTGTTATCCACCGCCGTCACCAGGGCGTCGAGCATGGAAAAACCTTCCAGAGTCGTGGTCATCGTCGCCCGGACCTGGTCTGCCTCTGTCTCCACTTCCGCCCCCGTCTTGGCGCGCCGCAGGCGCTCATCCGCCAGACGAATGACTTCATGGCGGTCCAAGCTTTCGTGGGCAAATGTGGAGACGCCGATAGTGGCGCTGATGGGGACTGAGATCTCCGAACCGGCCGGCGTGTAGGCAAGGCCGCGAAGGCCGTCCTGAAGCCGCCGCTCGATTTAGATGCGCGATGTGGTCTCGGCGGCGGGAAGAATCAGGACGAACTCGTCGCCGCCGAAGCGTGCGATGGTGTCGTATGGGCGGCACATTGATTGCAGTCGAGCCCCGACCGCGCGCAGAACGTCATCGCCGATCACGTGCCCGTATGCGTCGTTGAAGAACTGAAAGTTGTCGACGTCGATCATCGCCACCGTCAGCGCGCCGCCGTCGCGCTCGCTGCGCGCGGCTTCTTCCTCCAGCCGCTTGTGGAACGCGCGGTGGTTCCAGAGGCCGGTCAGCGGATCGCGGTCCGCGCGCTCCTCCGCCTCGCGCAGCGCCTGCTCGCGCTGGGCTTCCGCCCATTTCCGGTCGGTGATATCGTGCATGACGCCGCTGACGCCGACCGGCTGCCCCTCGTCGCCGAAGATGGCGCTTCCGCGGGCGCTGAGCCAGTGGATGCTTCCGTCCGGCCAAACCACCCGAAACTCCGCCTCTGTATAACGCGCCGCCTCCAGAGTCGCCTGCATCGATTCCTGCATGTATGCGCGGTCGTCGGGATGGACAGCCCCAAGATAATCGGTTCTTGTGAATGTCGCCTCCGGAGACAATCCGAAGAGCGCTTTCGCCTGAGCGTTCGCGCCGATGAACTCGTTCGAAGCAAGATCGAGTCGCCAGGCGCTGAAGCGTCCTTTTTCCAGGACCATGCTCAGACGGTTTTCGCTTTCACGCAGGGCATCGTCCGCCATGCGCCGTTCGTGGATATTCATCAGCGTACCGACCAGACGTTGCACGGACCCGTCAGCGCCGCGCACGGCGCGGCCCATGGAGTGCATCCATCGCAAAGAACCATCACGCCTCATCACACGGATATCGAACTCAAACGGCTCTCCGGTCTCGATGGATCGGGCCGCGATCTCCGTCTGCATGACGGCGTCGTCGGGATGATAAAGTGTTCGCAGCCTCTCTATCGACGGCTCCCCGTCCGAGGGGTCCAGCTCCAGAAGATGGAATAGCTCGTCGGACCAGGAAATACGGCAAGTGGCGATTTCGAACTCCCAGCTTCCCATCTGCGCGAGGCTTTGCGCTTCTTTCAAACGCTCTTCGCTTTGCTTGAGAGAGGCTTGCGCGCTGGCGCTTTCGTCAATCAACTGCTGCTGCACGATCAGCTGGCGCCGAAGCTCGATGCGCGATGCGACTTGCCGCGCGAGCATTTGAAGAATCCTCTGCTGTTCCGCCGTCAAGCTGCGTGGCTTCAAGTCGAGGACGCAGAGGGAGCCTAGGGCGTAGCCTTCGGAGGTGATCAGCGGAGCGCCGGCGTAGAAGCGTACGCTGGGGGCGCCGATGACAAACGGATTTTGTGCAAACCGTTCATCACGGCGCGCATCGGGAACGATTAGCATGTCCGGCTGGAGAATGGTATAGGCGCAAAAGGCGGCGTCGCGGGGCGTTTCCCGCACGTCATATCCGACGACCGACTTGAACCACTGACGCTCGGCGTCGATCAAAATGACGGCGGCGAAAGGCGCGCCGCAAAGGTCGGCGGCCATACGGGTCACTTCATCGAAAAGATCTTCGGGAGGCGTGTCGAGGATACGGCTTTCCCGCAGCCACTTCAATCGCTCCGTTTCGTTCTCTGGCATCGGCAGTATCATCATGTCGTTCTTACATTTCTAACGCAGTCGCTTTCAATATTGTCGGCTTTGACTGCGGATATCTTGATAGCCTCTCTGGTGACCTCTGGAGCCATTATACAGTAAAATTGTTCAAAGTGGTGTTACAATTGGATTACAATGTTCTGCTCCAGACGCGCGATAGAGCGTTTCAGATTGGCGTGAGCCGCCGCTTCAAAAGCTTCTTTCCCGTAAGGAGTGGGATAGATCGGTTCGCGCCGTTCAAACGCCCGCGCCCACGTGAGACGGCCTTCTCGGTAAGCCTCCAAGGAGATGCTGGGATTGGTCAAAAACTCGCTGGCGACCTGACGCTCGTACTGGTCGAAACGCTCTTCGGAGGCGCCTAAGATTGCGAGGTCCAGTGTGACGAGGAGCCGGTCGTCTTCGGTCGATGCGGCGTGAGTCTTAGTCGCCATGATTCCATCAAACACATCTGAGCCGAATGTTTCACTTAACCCTGTCTCCCACGCAAGACGCCGGGCGATTTCGGCGCTCTGCAGTTCATTGTCTGGCGCGCCGGGATTATAGATGAAATCGTGAAACCAGATCTTCCACTGGAACGCCACCGGATCGCGCACCAGAGGCAAGACGTTCTGATAGTCGAGCAGCAGCGCCTGCACGTGCGCCAGATTATGGTAGAATCGATGCGCTTCGCTCATATGCGTGGCGATGAGCGTATAGTACTCATCTCCGAGACGACGATCCAGCCCCAGCGTCGCCCAGAATGCGGCCCATTCATTTTGCAAGTTGATTGACATCGTGGATACTCCCGCCGGTAAGAATACCTCTCGAGGACCAACATGGACAGCTCCGTACCAACCCATAGTTTGCTGACGCACCTGGAATGCAGTCGGACCGGCGAATCTTATGACGCCGACATCCCACAAAACTTAAGCCGCGCCGGGGCGCCTTTATTGGCGCGATACGACCTCGCAAAGGTGTCGCTGACTCCGGCGGGCCTCGCCGCTGGTCCCGCGAATCTGTGGCGCTACGCACAGGTTCTGCCGGTGCGCGATCCGGCGCTCGTCGTCGCGCTCGGCGAAGGCTGGACGCCCCTTTTGCCCGTGGAGCGCCTGCGCGCCAAGCTGCGTTTCCCGCGTCTGACGCTGAAGAATGAGGCCGCCAATCCGACAGGGTCATTCAAAGACCGGGGAATGGCCGTCGCCGTGGCGCGCGCCTATGAGCTAGGATCACGAGAGCTGGCGGTGGGAACCGCCGGCAACGCTGGAAGCTCCTTGGCGGCTTATGCGTCGGCGTATGGCCTGCCCGCGCATGTCGCCATGCCCGACGATACTCCGCGGGCCTTTGTCGCGGAGTGCCGGGCGTTCGGTGCGGACCTTGCGCTTGTCCCGGGCCTGATCACCGACGCCAACGCGCACGTGCAGCAGGGCATTCGCAATCATGGATGGTTCGACATGGCGACGCTTCGTGAGCCATATCGAATCGAGGGGAAGAAAACGCTTGGATATGAACTGTTCGAACAGTTCGGAGGCGTGCTGCCCGATGTCATCGTGTATCCGACGGGTGGGGGAACGGGCCTGATCGGCATGTGGAAGGCATTCGACGAGATGGAGCAGCTCGGCTGGATCGACAGCCGCCGACCCCGCATGATCTCCGTGCAATCGGCGGGCTGCGCCCCGATCGTCCGCGCCTTCGAAAACGGGGAAGACCATGCGGAGATGTGGCAAGACGCCGCGACGATGGCCAGCGGCCTCCGGGTCCCACGCGCCATCGGTGACTTCCTGATCCTGGACGCCGTCCGCAAATCCAGCGGAACCGCCATCGCCGTGACGGAGCAAGCCATCCGCGCCGCCTGGAGTGAATTGGCCGCACACACGGGTGTCTTCGCCGCGCCCGAAGGCGCCGCAACCCTCGCCGCCCTGCATGAACTGGTCGCCTCGGGCCGCGTGGACCGCGATGAGCGCATCGTCCTCTTCAACACGGGAACGGGATTAAAGTATCTGGAAGCGTGGTTCGACGAGGGGACAGAATAATCACCCCGCAATCCTACGCCGCCATGTTCGCAAGCATTTCGAGGTGATACATTTCCGTCGCGTCATCTAACGGGAAGATGCTGTCGATGCGCAGTTCCTGGGCGGCGATGGTCTGTGGGATGCCGACGGTAGTGACCATCGAGAAGTAATTGAGCACCTGCCCGTCTTTGACAAAACTGAGTGGCGTCACGGGGATCGTGCTGAGGATCGCGGGGACTTTCCACTCGGTTTTTACGTCGGGGTATTCGAGCAGGGCGGCGAGCAGCTCTTTTGTTTTTTCGTCGATCACGCGGCCAACGGACTCGCGATAAACGCGTTCGAAGAGGCCCTTCGCCACGTCCTCCCAATTGGCGATAAACGGCCTCATGCCTTCGGGATCGAAGAGCAGATGGAGCATATTGCGCGGTGTTTTGCGCGCGGACAAGTCAATAAAGCAGTTGAAGAAGCGCGGCGCGGCTTCGTTGGTCAGCAATACGTTCCAGTGGCGGTCCAGTACGACGGCGGGAAAGGGTTCGTGCTGGCGCAGCATCCGTTCCAAAGCCTTGGTGACGCTGTGCATTTCCAGCGCGTTCCAGGCGCCCTCGGGATAGAGGGGCGCGTAGCCAGCCGCCAGTAAAAGCGTATTGCGGTCGCGCAAGGGGATGTCCATGGCCTGCGCGATATCCATCAATGTTTGGCGGCTGGGAATGCTGCGTCCGCTTTCGATAAAGCTGATGTGCCGCTGCGACACGTCCGTATCGAGGGAAAGATCGAACTGGCTTTTGCCGCGCATATCGCGCCAGTGCCGCATGAGAACGCCCAGTTCATTCGCGCCCGGTTTGGTATTTTGAGCTGCAGTAATCATCGGTCTCTCCCTCGATCGTTTTTACAGGGTGATTGTGTCATGCACCTGTAATACCCGAAGCTTGGCTTTGGCGCCTTCTCTCTTGAGCGCCGTGCGGAATGCGTCCGGTGTTCCCGTCAGAAGCGAGAACGTGCCGTAGTGCATAGGGATTACGACTGCGGGATGGATGATCTTGACCGCCTCTGCGGCCGCATCCGGCCCCATGGTGAAGTGGTCGCCGATACAGCAAAGCATCAGGTCGATCTTGTGACGCTTGGCAATCAGCGCCATGTCGGAAAAGAGATCAGTGTCACCTGTGTGGTAGAGTGTCGGACCATTCTGTATGGCGATCACGAATCCGCCCGGGCTGCCGGCGGCAAAGAGAGTCTCCTTCCCATCCTCTCCCATCCCCGTGACGGACGAGCCATGGACGGCGGGGGTAAATGTCACTGTCACCTCGCCCTCCAGCAGCGTGATTGAGCCTCCGCTGCCTCCGCGCGTCTCCAGCCCCGCTTGATCTTTCGGATATCCGTCGGCGACCATCGCGCCTCCCAGATCCGAATTGGCGACCAGATGCGCGCCGGTTCGTTTCGCAATCGCAACGGCGTCGCCGACATGATCGAAGTGGCCGTGCGAGATCAGAATATAGTCCACATAGGTGAGGCTATTTAAGTCCTCGGCGGCCGAC
This sequence comes from Capsulimonas sp., assembly GCA_025963815.1. Classification (GTDB taxonomy): domain Bacteria; phylum Armatimonadota; class Armatimonadia; order Armatimonadales; family Capsulimonadaceae; genus Capsulimonas. The sequence goes on along the minus strand of JAOQAA010000634.1, from coordinate 622 downwards.
TTGTTGACCGGGTTATTGATCCAGGGATCGATTAGCAGCACATGGCCCTTCGGGGTGACGATCTTGTATGCCGACTGTCCGTACCATGTGAGTTGCGTCGCGGCTTTCGCGGAAACGGCGGCGCTGGCTGGCGTCAGCGCCAGGCAAAGGATCAGCGCCGAGACGATATGTGAATTTTGTAAAAGTTTGAACATCATGTTTTCTCAATCGTTAAAATTCGATGGGGCCAACCGATCCCACCCAGCGGCTCACCTTGGAAGGATCGGATTCGTCCATGTAAAAGAAATGCGTCATCGTGGGTTTCACGATCGCTTTGCTGGGATCGTCGAACGTCATAGTCACGACGCCATGGAAGATCTTGAGCGATCCGCCATCCCAATACTCAGCAACATCGTGATGCGCGGTGAATCCTCGATCGATAAACGCGCGCAGGTTCTCGCGGATCGTCTCGCGCCCATGCCAGTCCGCGACGCCGAGGTTACAGATCGCATTCTCGGCGAAGCAGTCGAACCCTGCGCCAAAGGTCTTGTCGTCGATCTCTTTCCACATCGCCAGCAGCCATTCCGGCGGCGCGGTTTTCGTGAACGTAGTCATCTCATTCTCCTGTATTTTCGTTGATTGA
>JAOQAA010000610.1 GCA_025963815.1 Capsulimonas sp. | reverse complement strand
CCTTGATGCAATCGTATTGGCCCTGGATCGACCCCATCATCCCCTGGAGCCAGAACGAGTCGCGGACCCCCTGTGAGACCTTTGCTTCCGGCTTGTTGTAGCCGTAGAACGGCATGATGAAATCCTTGTAGAACTGGGCGCGATCCCCAAGCACCGCAGCGCGAATACCGTCGAACACTTCGATAGGCGCTCCTTGAGGATTTGAGTCGGTCTTCAGCATCAACGGCGGAACAGAAGAGATCAAAACGGCCTTGGTGATCCGTTTCGAGCCGTGCCGGCCGATGTAGCGAGCCACCTCACCGCCTCCCGTGGAGTGCCCGACCAGCGTGACGTCCTTCAAACCGAGGGTTTCAATCAGCGTGGACAAATCGTCCGCGTAGGTGTCCATATCGTTCCCGGCCCAGGTCTGGCTGGAGCGGCCATGGCCGCGCCGGTCGTGGGCGATGACCCGGTAGCCTTGCTCGGCCAGGAAGATCATCTGGGCGTCCCAGGCGTCGGCGCTCAGCGGCCAGCCATGGCAGAAGACCACGGGAAGCCCCTTGCCCCAATCTTTGTAGTAGATCTGCGTCCCGTCTTTCATCAAAACGGTGTTCATGCTATGCGCTCCTTTGAAGTCGGTGGGTGAGTACGGGGCGGCCGATGCTTTGGGACTGACGAATGCGGGAAGCGCCGCCGCAATCGCGGCGCCCACGCCCATCAGCAGGGCGCGGCGTCGGGAGATTGCGGGAACAGCGGCGATATTCTCGATGTCCATTGGTGCGATCGTTTCCAGGGTCATAAGATCCTCCATGGCGAATTCGAAATTGGCTGCGTCTCAGGACGCGTTCTCTTGCATCGTTCATGGTCATTATCTCAGCCGCGCCTTCCCGCAGCCTTCCCGTTTGGGAGGAATATCGTTCCGAACAATCGAAACCGCTATTAAGCATTGATGTTACGCAAGCCGTTAGCCGGCGAATGAATTCGCGCCTAGAAGTGCACGAGTGCCCAAAGGGCGCCCGCCTCTGCCGACTCCAGACAAGAAACGCAGCCGCCAGGTTTCTGGAGTGCCCGCAGGGGCACATCGTGCACTTCTAGGCGCGATTTCAATCGCCGGGCGCGTTGTGCGGAACATCAATCAAGAGATTTTTTGAGCGTGCAGGCTTTTCCCTGTCCTCTTCGGAAAGGGCGACGATGGTTACGCAAAACTCCGAAGCAACCCTGGCGGTCACCGCAGGCGAAGTTTCTCTGGCGATCACTCTGTTCGGACCGATGCAGGCGTTCGTGGATGGCCGGCCACTGCCGCCCCTGCGATCCCGCAAGAGCCGGTGGCTGCTGGCGCTGCTCGTGCTGCGTCACGGCCATTCGGTGGAGCGCGCGTGGCTCTGCGAAATGCTCTGGCCCGATGCGTTTTCCGATCGATCCGCCGCCAATCTCAACCCGGTCTTGAGCGATCTGCGCCAGGCGCTTGGAAGCCAGTCCGGGCGCGTGCAGTCGCCCAGCCGGCATACGCTGCGCCTGGATCTCGGCTCCGCTTCAGTAGACCTCCTTGAGTTCGACGCGGCGGTCGCCAGCCAAAAGCCCGAAGCGCTGGAGCGCGCGGCGGCTCTGTATCACGGTCCGCTGCTGGAAGGATGCAATGAAGAGTGGGCAGTGGAGGAGCGCACGGCGCGCGAACGGGAGTGTTTGAAGGCGCTGGGGACATTGGCGGAAAACGCCCTGGCGGCGGGAGACCACGCGGCGACGGCTGAATATTACCGGCGCGCCATCCGTGTTGCGCCGCTCTGGGAAGCGGCTCAGCGGGGGCTAATGCAGGCGCTTTTCCAGGCAGGCGACGATAACGCCGCGCTGAGCGTCTACCGGACATTCGCGCAGGTCCTGCGCCGGGACGATCCCAAGGCCGCTCCCGACGAGCAAACGACGGCTCGCTACACGCAAGGGCGCGCCGAGGCGCGGCGGCGTGCGTCCCTGCCGGCGGTGGTGGCCCCAAAAAGCGCGCCTTCGCCGAAGCCGCCCGGGCATCTTCCCAAGCCGCTGACAGATCTGATCGGACGCGAGGACGAGCGCGCGGAGGTAATCCAGCGGATCGGGATGTCTCGCTTGGTGACTCTGACCGGGCCGGGGGGCATTGGCAAAACACGTCTGGCGCTCACGGTTGCGAAGGAGTCCGCCCCTCAGTTCGCCGACGGAGTTTGGCTGGCGGCGCTGGAAACTCTCTCTGAAGGCTCCGAGATCGTGGGACAGATCGCGTCCGTTCTGAAGCTGAAGGAAAAGCCGGACCAGCCGCTGCTGGAAAGCCTGATCGATTACCTGCGCCCCAAAGATATTCTCCTGGTGCTGGACAACTGTGAGCATCTGCTGGACACCGTCTCACACGAGACCTCGCGCCTCCTGAGGGAGTGCGGAGGCGTGCGCGTGCTGGCGACTAGCCGCGAATCGCTGCGGGTGACGGGTGAGGTCGCCTGGCAAGTTCCGTCTCTGTCGGCGCCGGACCCAGCGCAACTGCCGCCAAGCCCGGTAGCGTTTCGTCAGGCGCTGATGGGTTACGGAAGCGCGCAGCTATTTGTGGAGCGAGCCCAAGCGGCGCGCAAGGATTTCTCACTGACGGAGGCGAACGCACCGGCTGTCGCCGAAATCTGCGCTCGTCTGGAGGGGGTTCCGCTCGCCGTCGAACTGGCCGCCGCGCGTGTCCGCGCGATGACGCCCGAGCAGATCGCGTCGCGTCTGGACGATCACTTGAGCCTGCTCGGAAACGGAAGCCGCGCCGCGATGTCTCGCCACCAAACGATGCGAGCGACCATGGACTGGTCCTACACGCTCCTGGACACGCAGGAGCAGATCCTGCTGGGACGTTTGTCGGTGTTCTCCGGCGGATGGACCCTGGAAGCAGCCGAAGCAGTGTGCGGCGGGAGCGACATAGGATCAAACACCGTGCTGGACTTGCTGACATCGCTGGTGGATAAGTCTCTGGTCACATTCGGCGGTCAAGACACTGGCGAGAACGCCTCTCGGTATCGCATGCTGGAAACGGTGCGGCAGTATGGATCAGAACGCTTGCAGGCAAGCGAGGAGTGCGAACGGGCGCGAGCGAGACATTGGGAATGGTGCTTGGCGCTCGCGGAAGAGTCCGAGCCGCATCTGGTCGACTCCACGCATTCGTCGCGCTGCCTGGAGATGCTCGGGCGTCTGGACACGGAATACGACAATTTAAGAGCTGCCTTGGATTGGAGCGCGGTTCTTCCCGAGCAGGCGCAAGACCATCTGCGCATGACATCACGGTTGTTTCACTACTGGCGTCTGCGCGGGCGTCATCGGGAAGGACGCCAATATCTTTCCGAAGCGCTGAATGGCGACGGCGCTCAGACGCGAACCCCCATCCGGGGAAGGGCGCTGCGCGGGGCGGCGCTGCTGGCCTATCAGCAGAACGATTATCAGAAGGCGCAGGTGTTTTTAGAGGAAAGCATCAGCATCTCCAAACAATGGGGCGATCAGCCGGAGACGGCAAGGGTGCTCCAAATTCTTGGCCATATCGCTATTGTCGGAAGCAACCTGATCGCCGCGACAGCGTATTTGGAAGAACGACTGAGCATCTCTCGCGCGCTGGAAGACCGAAAGGGCTGCGCCGCCGCGCTCACCGCCTTGGGAAGCGCGGCGCTGAAGGGTCGTGATTTTGCCGCCGCTCGAAAGTATCTTGAAGAGAGCCTGAGCATCTATCGAACGCTAGGCGTGAAATCGGGAGTGGCGCAGGCGCTCGGCAATCTAGCACATTTCGCCAGCGTCCACGGCGACTACGCCACGGCAATGAAACTGCACGAAGAACGTTTGCTTCTCTACCGTGAACTCGACGACCGGCGCGGCGTCGCGACGGCTCTCAACTGTTTGAGCTTCATGCTTCGCCCGATGGGCGAATACGCCAAGGCGCATGCGCTGTCCATGGAGAGTGCGCAAATCTCACGCACACTGGCGCAGCGGCGAAATCTTGCCATTTCGCTCATCGGCCTTGGAAGCGCCACCTATTCTTTGGGAAGCTACGAAGAAGCGCAAACATTGTTCGAAGAAAGCCTGGGCATTGCGCTGGATCTCCAGGATACGCACACGCTGGGGTGGTCCTATCGAGGCCTTGGCCATGCCGCGTATCAGCGAGGCGACTATCCCTCGGCTCAGGAATTCCATCGCCAAAACCTGCCGATTTGGAGAGATTTAGATGACAAAAATGAGATCGCAGAAACACTGAACGACTTGGCGATTGTCCTAGCGGCGCAGACACAAATCCACAAAGCCGCGCGACTCTGGGGCGCGGCGGAGGCGCTGCGAGAAACCATCGGCATGAGTCTTTCCATTTGCGATCTGGAAATGCACCATCGAGAAGTCGACCGGGCGCGCACGGCGCTGGGCGCAGACGCCTTCGCCACCGCCTGGAAGTCAGGGCAAGGCTTCCGCTGGGAGCAAGCCGTCGCCTATGCGCTGGAGGAAACAGCCCCTGTGACGCCGCCTCCAGCCGCCTCGGAGCAGCCATCATAAAACTCACTTTACGAAGCTTTGGTGAGAGGGCCTAAATCCGGAAAGATAGTGACACGCAGGTGGGTAGAGCCATAAGGGACCAGCGTTAAGCGCTCCACGACATCGCCCACTTTGCTCGCGCTCACGTCGGGCAGCGGCGGGGTGAACTTCTGGTTGGGATCGTCGGGATTGACTTGCAACTCCCAATCCTCGATCTTTTTCGCAGACACGATAAGCTTGGTGGGCGGGTGGCTCCAGGGATCTTCGGGGATGGCCTTGCGCTCGAACTTCACGGAGTTCTTGAGCTTTGCTTCATCGACAACGACACCGTAATTCCAGGCGCTTGTGGGCGTGGCGTTCCAGCTGGGGTATTCGGCGGTGGTATATCGTTCTTCGATGATTGGCGTCCAGTTTGCCTCGATCGGCAGGGAGTAGACCAATGGCCCGTGTTCTAAGCCGACGCCGTTCTGGGGCCAATGGGAGACGGCTGTCTTCATGGGCAAGGTCAGGGTGATCTTGTCGCCGGGCTGAAACGTGCGATTGAGTGTGATGAATCCGTTTTTTGTGTGCGGCGTGCTGATCGATCTGCCGTTCAGCGTGACATTCGGCTCATCGCACCATTTCGGGATACGCAGGGACAGCGGAAAGGCGACGGCGCGCTTCAGGTCGATCGTGAAATGAATCTGTTCTTCGAACGGGTAGTTGGTCGTCTGAACGACTTCGATGGGATCGTGATCAGGGCCGACTGTGGTGGTGAGTTTGGATGGACCGTAAAGTGTCGCCGCGAGGCCGCCATCAGGCTGTTTCATCCACATCCGCATGACGTAGTTGGGCAGCAGTCGATGAATATTGCCGCCGCAGCAGGCGGTGTGCTGGCCGGGATTGGGCTGATACGCCATCATCCGCCCGCCATGCGCCATGACGTTGTGGTCAGAGTTAAGCGTGGCGAGGAACTGATTGGGGCAAGAGAAATACTGGAGGGCTTTCCAGTCGTTCTTGATCGCGCCTGGGCCGGCATTGAAGACGGCGCGCTCAATATGATCGCCCCAGGCTCCGTCGCCGGTCGCCGTCAAGAGATATCCCCACGACCACGTGTGATCCGTGATATCGCAGGTCTCATGGGAATCGAGCGACGTCTTTGTCCGATACCATTCCGAGGTTGATGGGATGCCGTCGATCAGCATGTGATGGTCGAACACACGGCGCTGGGCGGCCAGGGCGAATTTTAAATATTCGGCCTTCCCCGTATGGGCGTAGAGGATCGCCGGCTGCTTGGCCGTCTCTATATAGGTGACGCCATGAGCGTCGATCGGAGTGGCCGAGAATACGCGCAGCTCCGAGAGGTCCCCGTGCTCGGCGTCACGGTCATTCGCTAAATAATCCCGCCACGCGTTTTCGGCAAGCGCCAGCAGCTGTGGATCTCCCGTGCGTTCGTAGCACCAGAGGATCGTCTCGACATTAACGA
>JAOQAA010000585.1 GCA_025963815.1 Capsulimonas sp. | reverse complement strand
TGCGAAGTCGTCCCACGATCTGGCGCGCTCGCTCGATCTGCTGGAGTGGGTGGGGGTATGCGCGCGGCATACGGGAATACTGTCCGAGCAAGTCAACCCATTTACCCTGGAGCCGCTGTCCGTGGCGCCGCTGACGTGGTCGCACGCGCAATTTGTCAACACAACGATCGAATACTTGGATGCACTGGCGAAGTTTGACTAATATTGGAGAACAAGCCGTTTCGGCGCATATGGAACTTTATAGGCGAGCCGTTCGTTACCTCGTAACATGGAACTCGCGATACAGAGAAGGCGGGGTTTCGTGATGCGCAAGCCGCAGAACGAAACGGCGCCGGAGCCGAACAACTCACGACCTCCGGGCGTGGCGCGCGCGGAGTTTGGGCGCATCGCCCGCGATACCGAAGCACGGCTGCTGCGCGCCGCCCGGCGCATGGCGATGGGCGACGACGACCGTGCGGCGGACCTCGTGCAGAACGCATTGGTGCGCGGCTATGAGGCGTTTCTCCAGGGACGCTTTACACCCGGCAGCAATGCTTACGCATGGCTCTTGCGCATCATGACGAACGACTATATCAATAGCTATCGCCACAGCAAGAAGTGGGACGCCGGGATCGATGTCGATACGCTGACGCGCGGCGGCGAGACCGCGCCTCCGTCCGCGCATGCGGCTTCCGAGGATCGCCCCGATACCGCGCTGCTTTCGGGGATCATGGACGAAGAACTGGAGCGTGCGCTGGCGTCGTTGTCGGAGCCGCTGCGTATGTGCGTGATGCTGGTTGATGTCGAAGGACTCGACTATGCGGAAGCCGCCGCCGCCCTGGAGATCCCCATTGGAACCGTCCGATCGCGCCTTTCCCGGGCGCGCATGATGCTGCACGCGCAGCTTGTGGATTACGCCCGCAGCCGGAGACGATTGTGAAAGAACCTCAGACAATACAGCCCATCCGGCCATGCTGGCACACCAGGCCTTTTCTTTCCGCCCTTGCTGACGGACAAGTGACAGGCCTGCTTCGCTCGTACTTTCATTGGCATCTTTCGCATTGCCCGCGCTGCCAGGCGGCTCTGGACGCCATCAAGCAGCTGTCGCAGCGCCTGCGTGGTCTTGGCGAAGCGCCGCAGCCTGCTGCTGACACGATCCAAGCTCCCGCGCTTTCCGCCGATCGTTGGGCGGCGATGGAGGCCGCCTGGGAAAAGGCCGAAAGAACGGTTTCGTAGCTCCGCCATGAGAAAGGCGCCGGCGGTTGAAACCGCAGCTCCTAAGACCGCCAAAGTCCACCTGCGTGGACTCAATGCTGATAGTCCACTGTCATTACAATCTAATACCGGCATTTGCAATCCGCGCAGGCGGATTTCTGCGCACTTGGAGGCGCGGTTTTAACCGCCGGCGCCCGAATTGCCGATGGATGCTTGCTCCTTTTTCGTCATCTTCTTACTCTCTTCGTCCCTCACCAATCTCCATTTGCTGTAATCGCGGTTGACTTTGCCCCTAGCCCGGTGCTATAATTTCGGGTCGGCTGCCAACGATGCAGGCAGCCTTAAAAGGGGCGAGCAAGATGGCGAACACTGTGGTTGTGGGAGCGATGTGGGGCGATGAGTCGAAAGGCAAGCTCATTGACTATCTCGCACACGACAAAGACGTTGTAGTCCGATGGGGCGGCGGATCGAATGCGGGCCACACGGTTGTTGTGGACGATCAGGAGTACAAGCTGCACCTGATTCCGGCGGGCATTTTGCACCCGGAGACGCTTTGCGTGGTAGCGGACGGCGTTGTCCTCGACCCGGCGTCGTTTGTCGGTGAGATCAACCACCTGCAAGGGCGCGGTGTGACCTGCGACAACTTGAAGATCAGCGGCAACGCGCATGTCGTACTGCCTTACCACAACCTTCTCGACGAGCTGGAAGAAACGCGCAAGGGCAAAAGGGCTCTGGGCACGACCGGACGAGGAATCGGTCCGGCCTACCAGGACAAGGCCGCGCGCACCGGAATCCGGATGCGTGAGTTTGTCGATCCCGACCTGTTCCCGGCGCGTCTCACCGAAGCTCTGGAGCTTAAGAATGAGCTTCTTACCAAGATTTACGGCGTTCCGGCGCTGAAGGCCGAAGATATCATTGAGGCCCTGACCCCGCACGCCGAAGCGCTGCGCCCTTATGTGGACGATACCGCGCTGCGCGTGGCCTACGCCGCGAAGTCCGGCAAGAAGGTCCTGTTTGAGGGCGCCCAGGCGACGCTTCTGGACATTGACCTTGGCACCTATCCTTACGTCACTTCTTCCCATCCGTCCGCGGGCGGCTCCTGTATCGGCACGGGCCTCGGACCGACGCAGATCGACCAAATTATTGCCGTTTCCAAGTCATACACGACTCGGGTTGGCGCTGGCGCATTTCCGACGGAGCTAGTCAATGAAGTCGGTGACTTGATCCGCGATCGCGGCGCTGAGTACGGCACCACGACCGGCCGTCCCCGCCGCTGCGGCTGGCTCGACGGCGTCGCGCTGCGCTACTCCTCGCTCGTCAACGGTCTTACCGATCTGTATGTCGGCCACATGGACGTTCTGTGTGGTTTTGAAGAAGTCAAGATCGCAACGGCTTACGAGCTGGATGGTAAGACCATTCAGGACTTCCCGAGCGATCAGGCGCGCCTCAGTCGCTGCATTCCGATCTACCAGACCCTTCCCGGCTGGAAGGAAGATGTCAGTAACGTCAAGAATTACGAGGACCTGCCCGGTAATGCTCGACGCTTCATCGAGACGATCGAAGCGCTGATCGACGTGCCGATCACGATGATCTCCGTCGGCCGCCGCCGCGACCAGACCCTGTTCCGCCAACCGTAATTACTGAAAAGCAACGAAAAGGTTTCTCTCTTTATGCGTAAGAAGATCATTGCCGGCAACTGGAAAATGAACAAGACGGTCGGCGAGGCGCTGGCCTTCGCCGAGGCGCTGACGCCGCTCGTCGCCGGAAAAGACTCGGTGGATATCGTTATCTGCCCACCTTACACGGCGCTGTACTCGGTCTCCAAGGCCTTTGAAGGCACATCTGTCGCAACGGCTGCGCAGGGCGTGTTCTGGAAGACGAGCGGCGCATACACATCGTATGTTTCGTCGCCGCTGATCCTGGACGCCGGCGCGAAGTACGTTCTGATCGGCCATTCAGAGACGCGTGGCCGCTTCGGCGTCGCCGAGGAAGGCTTGACTGACGACCTGCTGAAGGCGTTTGGCGAGACCGACGCCGGCGTCAACGTGAAGGCGAAGGCCGCCCTGGCGGCCGGCCTGATCCCGATCATCTGCATCGGCGAGACGCTGGGCGAGCGCAAGGACGGCGCGACCGACGTTACCGTGGCCGATCAAGTCGTGAAGGCTTTGGAAGGAATTTCCGCGGAGCTGGTCAGCACGCAGGTGATTTTCGCCTATGAACCCGTTTGGGCGATTGGGACCGGCGAAGTCTGCGCCGCCGATGAAGCGAACCGTGTCTGCGGCGTCGTCCGCGCCACCATTGAGAGCCGCTACGGAGCCGAGACGGCCAGCGCCGTCCGCATCCAGTACGGCGGCTCCATGAAGCCCGACAACGCGGCCGAATTGCTCTCACAGGAGCATATCGACGGCGGTTTGATCGGCGGCGCGAGCTTGAAGCCCGCGGACTTTGCGGCGATTGTCGCCGCCGCCGCTGGCTAGTCGTTCCCCGTGGCCTTTTGCGCCCTGCAAACTCCCGTTTGCAGGGCGCAAATTCCGGGAACAAGATCTTAGTAAGCAATGTTCTACCCATGTCGAACGTTTACGGAGGTATTGGTCCCATGAAAACATCGGTCAACATATTTCAGCGCCGGACATTGGCGCCACTTGTCGCCATCATCGTCTTGAGCGCCGCTCTTCCGGCTTCGGCGGCGTCTTCCCTTTCGTTCAATTCCATACCTGTCAGCGACGCCGTCGCGCAGATTGATAATCAGCTTGGCGTGACGATTTCTCTCAAGCAGGGCATTAACCCGAACGCCCGGGTATCGTTCTCCGTCAGCGACTTGCAGGGCCCGGGCGCCCGTCTCGACGCGATCAATCAATTGGCGAATGCACTGAATGCGGATTTCCAGAAGGTCATTGTCGTGCGCAGCGCCTCTGCGGACGCTTCCACGCCGGCGCCTATAATGGACTCCGACGCGCCCGTCCACTTTAAGGCTGGAACGATGTCCGTACGCGACGCCATCCAGACCGTGGCCGAGGTGGATAGCGCCGTCGCGAAGATGACGGAGAATATTGACGGCTCCGTCACATTCAATGGAGACGAGATGACCGTCAAGCAAGCGGCGGCGTCGATCGCGCGTCAGTCGCACACGCTGTGGAAAACTTTTTACGCTATCACGCCTCGCAACGGCGCCGGCTCTACCGCGGGGAAGATCATCGGCTACACAGGCGCTGGTAAGCCGATCCTGGAACTGCCGTATCGCACGTTCCGGGAGGCGACAACTCCTCCGCCTCCGGTAGTCGATCCCGCCGCCGTCAATCCCGATGGCTCTCCGGTGGATCCGAACGTCGCGAACGCCGCTCCGGCATACCCCCCGATGGCGTACAATCCGTACTTCGGCTACTATGGCGGCAATTACAATCCCTACTATCAGAACGGGATCGTCAATACCGGCGGCTCCGGCTTTTCCGCGCCTGGTGTGACGGTTCTGCCGGGATGGCCCGGGTATGGGTTTAACGGTCCGACCGTGATCAATACCAGCCCGACCTACTATCCCTATCGCTAATTCATTGAGGAAACTGAGTGACCGAACTGCTTGCTTCCCGCTTGATCCGTGACATCCCCGACTTTCCAAAGCCGGGGATTCTCTTTAAAGATATCACGCCGGTCCTGGCGAACTACGCCGCGTTCCAGGAAATCATCGATCATTGCGTCGAATGGGCGTCCGGCAAAGCGCCCGACATCATCATCGGCATTGAGTCGCGCGGCTTCGTCTTTGGAACGCCTATCGCTTTGGCGATGGGGCTAGGATTCGTCCCCATTCGCAAAATCGGCAAGCTGCCGCATGAGACCATTCGGGAAGAGTATGCGCTGGAGTATGGAGCCAATGCGGTGGAAGTGCATCGCGACGCCATCCGGCCCGGCCAGCGCGTGCTGATCGTGGATGACCTGCTGGCGACCGGAGGCACCGCCGCCGCAGCAGCACGGCTTGTGGAGGCGCTCGGCGGTAAAGTCGTCGGATTTAGCTTCTTGATCGAGCTGGAGTTTTTGAACGGCCGCGCCGCCATTGGCGACTATGATATCCAAGCGCTTTTGAAGTATTGATTTGAAGTACTGCGAAGTTCACGAGAGAAAGGGTGGGACGATTTTTCGTCCCACCCTTTCTCTTTTATTCCTCATCATCCTGATCGCTGATCAGGGGAAGCATGTCTAAGCGGGCATCGTTCGATGTCTTCATCTGATCGCGCAGCGTCATCACTTGTTTTGTCATGATCGAGTCCATGGAGCCTGATTCGGAATTGGCGATCCAGGCCATCATGGAAGACAGTGTCAGCTCCTTGAGGTATGCGAAGGAAAACTCGGCTGTGGCCTTGCCTATCTTTTGCAGCCTCTCATCGGAAAGCCGCATTTCCTCCTGACTTGCCACGTTCCACCGTGAAAGATACTCCAGGCGTTCCGTTTCGGCGGGAAGCTCGAACGTGTATTTTCGATCGAAGCGACTGGGGCGGTCAAGGATCGCCGAGTCCAGGCGTTCCGGGTGATTCGTCGTTGCGATCACAACAACTCCTGTGTTCGTCTCAAAGCCATCCATCTCGTTGAGAAAAAATGAGCGATTGCCGTCATCAATGAGAGAATCCAAATCCTCAAAGATCAGCAGGCAAGGCGTCGTCTGCCTGGCGCGCGCAAACACCGCGTGAATGCTTTCGTGATCGTTGCCATAACGCGTTTTGAAACTCTTGACGTACAGACACGGTTTGTCCAGCCAATTGATCAGTGACTTGACGGCGTGCGTCTTTCCATTTCCGGGCGAGCCCAGGAACAACACGCCGCGCTTCCACGGAACGGAGTAGCGCTCGTAGACACTACGGGATGAAAAGAAATCCGAGAAGTCAGCTTGAAGCTGATCGCGCATGGCCGCCGGCAGCACCAGATTGTCGAAGGTCGAATTCTTAATGGATTGATAGAGCTCCGGGCTTTTTGCCCACTGTCCGTTATCAAAGACCAGCACCACGTTTTCCGGCTGAGAGTCCCAGTTGCAAACGGCTTCCAGAAAGTCGGTTGCTGTCTGCTTATCTTGACTGACGATCCAATAGTGTCGTGTGCGGCAATACGCGAATGACCAGGTGACGAATAGTACTTTGATTTCCGCGTCACGCCAGCGGATATGGAAGAAGCCGTCTTCGATCCCTTCCGCGACACCGCGTTTGTAGCCATGCCACCGTGTCGCCATACTTGCGAAGATCTTGGAATCAGGCTCGTAGGAACAAAATCCAGCTCGGGCGTAGCCCTCCAGATTGAAGTGCCCGTCTGAGCTGGAAATCACGGATCGGTCTGGAAATTCCAGAGCCATGGCTGCGCCGATCGTATAGCGCAGAGAATCCGCAGGCTGTAAAAGGGCGGTATCGAGCAGAGTGTCGAGCGGCATTGAGGTGGCTCCAAGCGCGTGTTTATTTGAAGGATCGGGTGCGCACTACAATGGTATTATATCCGCTGCCTTGCTTTATTTTACCGATTTCCAAGGTTTCACATTCTGATTTAGTTTCGCGCGGTAATTGAACCGATCGTCGGGTGCGGCGTCTCCGTTCAGTGTGAAATCCGTCCAGTCTCCGCGAGAATGGCAGTGGTCCGCCCACTTGAAGTCGATGACCGTGAGCGGTTTTTTGACGTCCAGCGCGGTACGCGGGATTTCGATCTCCAATTCATTTTTGCGAGAACTATAGCGCACGCGGGATACGAGACGCCATCGATCGACGCCCCCAAGATTTCGTTCGACACTTGTCATTTTACCATCAGGCATGCGGTTCACCACGAAGTCATATCCCAGCCAGCCCGTGCGATTGTCGGCGTCAGTGTTGAGATAAAGCCGCATCCAGTCCGGGCCTGTGCGCGCCGTCAGGTTTGCCTTTGTCCGGACATAGAAATAGACATGCTTTGCATCATAACTGACCTTGGCCGCGACGATATCGTTTCGCCCCGTCTTGTTGACGTAAGCGGCGTGGGTTCCGAAGCCGAGAGCGTTTCGATGGGCGGTGTCTCCAAAGTCATCTCGAAACTCCGGCGATACGGTTCGCCAGTCGTCAAAGCGCCCGTCGATCTTTACGGGGCGGGGCGCGACGGGCGGCAGCGGATGAACGCCCTTGTAGCGGCGAACATTGGCGGCGAGCTGATAGTAGTAATTGTCGCCGTGACCACCGCGCATCGGCTCGATATCTCGGCTGAACTCTTGATTGAACTCGTCCACGAAGATCGGCGGCGGCGCATGAAAACCCGCCCAATCGTCGTAGAACCCGGCGTCCCATTCGTTCCAGCCCGTGATAAAGACAAAAGGCGGGTTGACCTGGAGCGCGCGGCGCCACTGCTCATCGAAGTTGAAACCCCAGTTCACCGCGTTTGGCGTCGTGTCTTCCCTGCCGTTGTGGTAACTGCGTCCGAAGGCGCCGGGGAAGCTCATCGGTGCTGTGCGATTCTCGGTCGCATTGTAGTTTTGCCCTACGCCGACGGAGATTTCTTCAAGGGTGCCATCGGGAGCGGTTTGCGGCGCCTGCGGGTGAATTTGCAGCCATGCCCACGCGCCGGGCGGCGGCTGTGAGAGATTGTAAGGCGCGATGGTTCTCCGAAAGGTGAAGAAGTCACGCAGTTTGTTCGCTCGCTCCTCGGCTTCGGAGGACGTGACTTGATGGACGGACTGCTCCAATGCCTCCGCTGGTTTTTCTGGAGCGTAACGAATGCGCAGATCTCGATAGCCGGGAACGGGAAAGCCGTCTTGATAGGATCCGGCGGATGAAAAGCCGCCGGAGTTGCCCCACCAGCCGATACGACCTCTGGAGCGCGACATCTCCAAATAGTATTTGCCCGCCGCCAGCGTTTTGCCGGTTCCAATCAGCAGCGCGGAGTTATCTTCGACGTTTTCAAATCGCTTCTGGGTGAGGAGTTTGCCGCCCGGCCCGCCGGCAAACAGCGAAAGTGTCATTTCCGATCCCGTGGCTGCCCAGGTCGCAAACACACCGCCGATCTCTGCAAAGGGCGTTCCAACGGTAAATGTCTGGCCTATGGTTTCGCCGGTCGCCAATCCGTGCGGGCGATGACGCGAAGGCGCCGCCAGCGCCCCAGCGTCGGCGTAGCCAGGCTCGGCAATAATCAGCGGCTTACCCTTCCAGCGGAACCACAGATCTGAGTAGAGGCCGGGGGCATATACGGTCTCATACAGCTTGTTGAGCGTTACCGTTCCAATTTCATTTCCATTGCTGAAGGGGCAGTGAAAGGCGATTTGCGGTGTGCGCCCTCCCTCGCGCCGGATCTGCTCCCAGACCCGGAAGAGCGTATTCCGGGCCTTGTCGTAAGTGACGGCGTTGGAGTTATCGAAGATCACGACATCCACGCCGGCGTTCGACAGCATCTGGGCATGCTTGCGCAGCACCCATTCATCGTCGCTCGCGTAGTAGCCAAAGAGCGGTTCGCCCCAATAATGCGCGGCCAGCAAAGGCCCCCACGCGGGACTATGGATATCGCGCATCGCCTCAGGATGCGCGGCCAAGATCTTCGAGTTATCGTAAACCGTGTCTTGCTCATGCGCAAAGGTCAGAAAGTAGAACATTCCGACGGTTTTATTCGCGCGTGGAAGCCCGGCTTCCGCCGCCATGGGCAGCGTACGGCCTAACGCGTCACCGGCGACCCAGGTGTCGCTGTGAGTGTCCCAGGCGGGAGATTGGGCGTGGCTTGGCGTGGCAATTGCGGTCAAGAGAAGAAGAGAAACAGAAAGCTTGGAAATAGACATGGGTTATTGACGTGCAGCGGATGGAGAATTCGGATTGATTTTGGATTGATTATACACTCTTACCCTCCCTTTTAACCCATTTGATAGCGATGAAAAGAAAGCCCGTTCGCCAAAGGCGAACGGGCTTTTTTAGTGCTAGAGCAGGATTTGCTACTTGAGAGCGCTGATGCGCAGGA
>JAOQAA010000491.1 GCA_025963815.1 Capsulimonas sp. | reverse complement strand
GTGGCGGCGGCTTTGGCGGCGGCGGTCGACAGGGTGGCGGCGGCGGCTTCGGCGGCGGCGGTTTGGGCGGCGGCGCCGGCGGTCAGAACGCCAATCTTCCTGAGGGCGTCAACCAAATTATCGCTCTTCAGGCTGATAACTCGCTCCTGATTCAAGCGACTCCAGAAGCGTATCTACGCTTGAAGGAGATCGTGAAGAATATCGATGTCCTGCCACGCCAAGTACAGATCAAAGTCGAATTTATTACAGCCAGCGTCAATGATATTGACCAATTTGGTATTAACTTCTCTCTGGTTCCTTACCCAGGCGTCTCAGGGTCGTCGACACTGATCAATACTTCAGTGCCGACCTATAGCGTTGGCGTGATTTCCGGGAATCTAGTGGCTCAAATTCAAGGGGCGCTTTCTAAGGGACGTGGTAAAGTGATCCAGTCACCGACTATCACAACAACGAACAACACGGAAGCGCGGATTGAAGTCCAACGACAAATCCCGTATACAACTTCGCAGACGATCATCCCTAACAGCGGAAATACGATTACTACAACGACGCCGCAGTTCCTTACGTTGTCGACCAACCTTGACGTAACACCGCGTATTAACAATGACGATACCGTCACGTTATTTCTCACTCCACAGATTGAGACGCCGGGAGATATTCCGACCAATGGCGGACCGCCTGCGACAACCCGTCAAAGGATCCAAACGCTGCGTACAATTCGCAGTGGCGACACCATGGTTCTTGGCGGTTTGATCACGGATACCGAAAGCTACAGTCAATCGCGAATTCCGATCCTTTCGGATTTGCCGATTATCGGGAATTTATTTCGGAATAGAGGTAAAAATGTTAGCAACGCTGAATTGCTAATATTCGTTACTCCGACAATTCTTGATGCGAATGGGTACGCAACAGTAACAGGCGGCAATAGCGCCGCCATTAGCGGCTCCGTAACTCCGTAACAACGTCTTGTTTCAAAAAGCCCCTTTCCTTTCTGGAAAGGGGCTTTTTTTGCGAAATCGGGTGGCGTGAGGTATAATGTCGCTCATCAATCACTAATTTTTCACCCTGGGAGACCTCCTCCATTGTTTCGTTTTCTGACTGCGGGCGAGTCGCACGGCCCCGCTTTAACCACTATCATCGAAGGCGTCCCCGCTGGCCTTGGGATCACCGCTGATCCGATCAACCTGCAGCTTAAGCGGCGTCAGGGCGGTTATGGCCGAGGCGCTCGGCAGAAAATCGAGTCCGACACGGTCGAGTTTCTTTCCGGAGTGCGCTTTGGCCGCGCGCTCGGCAGTCCCGTCACCATGGTCGTCCGCAATCGTGACTGGGCCAACTGGACGACCAAGATGTCTATCGAGCCGCTTCCCGAAGATCAGCAGGAAACTCCCGCCATCACGGTTCCGCGTCCAGGACACGCCGATTACGCGGGGATGATGAAGTACGATCATGATGACCTGCGTAACGTTTTGGAGCGCTCTTCGGCGCGCAACACGGCGACGGTCGTGGCGGTCGGCGCCGTCGCCCGTTTGCTGCTGGCGGAGTTTGGGATCGTAGTCGCCTCACACGTCGTCAATATCGGCGGTATTAAGGTGAACGGCGACAATATCGATCTACGACAAGTCGCCGAGCTGTCGGAAGACAGCCCCGTGCGTGTTGTGGATAAAGACGCCGAGCAGAAGATCATTACGGCCATTGATGAGGCCAAGTACCGGGGAGATACCCTGGGCGGCACCTTTGAAGTCGTTGTGCTTGGGCTGCCGGTCGGACTGGGCTCTTATGTTCATTGGGATGAGCGGATCGACGGTAAGCTTGCGCAGGCCCTGATGAGCATTCAGGCTATCAAAGGCGTCGAGGTCGGTTTGGGCTTCGGCGTCGCCGATGTGCCCGGCTCGCAGGTCCATGACCCCTTCTTCTACGAAGGCGGCGTGGATGCACACTTCCGGCGCAGCTCTAATAACGCGGGCGGAACCGAGGGTGGCGTTTCAAACGGCGAGCCGCTCGTGATTCGGGCCGCGATGAAGCCGATTCCCACACTGATGAAGCAATTGCCTTCGGTCAACCTCCAAACCAAGGAAGGCGTGCCCGCCTTCGCCGAGCGTTCTGATGTCTGCGCCGTGCCGGCGGCCTCCGTGGTCGGCGAGGCGATGGTCGCCATTGTGCTGGCCCAGCTGATGCGCCAGAAGTTCGGCGGCGACAGCATCGGACAGATGCGGGCGAGCTACGAAAGCTATATGCGGACTGTTGCGGATCGCACCGCGCAGCCGGTCGGATAAGTCGTTGCAACCATCTCCTCCCCAGAGAAACTTGGTGCTGATCGGATTTATGGGCACGGGCAAGAGCGCCATCGGCCGAGCGATCGCTCGCGGCCTGTGCGTGCGCCATCTGGACACGGATTGCGAGATCGAACGCCGATTTCAGATGGACATCCCGCGCATCTTCGCCGAACACGGGGAAGCGGCGTTCCGATCCGCCGAGCAGGATGTGCTGCGTCGATTAGCGCGGCGCGGCCCTTCCGGCGCTCCCCAGCCGCGATTGATCATTTCAACCGGCGGAGGGACGCCGATGCGTGAGGAAAACGTGGATTTGCTGCGAGAGATGGGGCAGATCGTTTGGCTGTCAGCGCCGATCGGCACTGTTTTGCAGCGTGTGGGAAGAAATCTTAAGCAGCGGCCGCTTCTCGCCGGGCATCAGGATAATCCACAGCAGCGGATCCGGCAATTGATGGCGGAGCGCGAGCCGCGTTACGCCTCGCTTGCCGACATCCGTGTCGACACCTCTCCTTTTGCGAGTCCCAAAGACGCAGCCGCCCATATTATTTCATTGCTAAGGCAGAATGAGGACCTATGAGGAAACTGAAGAACAAGCCGGATGTCAGCGCCGACATCACGGTGGACGCCCTGAAAAGCTACAACGTGCACTTGGACCTGGGGGCGCGCTCGTACGATATCCTGGTGGAGCGTGGGTTGCTGGCCCGGGCGGGACAGGAGATCGCGCAGCGTGTCGCGGGCGGAGACCCGGCGGGACGCGCCGCAGTCGTTATCACCAACCCCAAAGTTGAGCTGTATCATGGGAAGGCCGTCATGGACAGCCTGACCGCCGCGGGATTTCGTGTCGTGCCGGTCGTTCTCGCCGCCGGCGAGACCTATAAAACCCTTCAAACGGTTCGCCGTTTGTATAAGGTCTTCCACGCTGAGCAGCTGGATCGCCGCGCGATTGTCGTGGCGCTCGGCGGCGGCGTGATCGGTGATGTCGCCGGCTTCGCGGCGGCTTCGTACAACCGGGGACTCGATCTGGTGCAGATCCCAACAACGCTTTTGGCGCAGGTCGACAGCAGCGTCGGCGGCAAGACTGGCGTTAACTTCGACAACGCGAAAAATCTCATCGGGGCTTTCTATCAGCCGAAGCTCGTCCTCATTGACCCGGACACTCTGCGCTCGCTTCCAATCCGCGAACGGCGCTCCGGACTGGCCGAGATCATCAAGTATGGTATAATTTACGACAAGCCGTTCTTTGATATGCTGGAGCGTGAGGTGGGATCACTGCTTCGTCTTTCATCGAATCAGCTCGAATATGCGATCTCGCGCTCTTGTGAAATTAAGGCCAGAGTCGTCGAGCAGGACGAGCGTGACGAAGGCTTGCGCGCCATCTTGAACTATGGACACACCGTAGGTCACGCGCTGGAGTCGATTACGCACTACCGTGTTTACCGTCACGGCGAAGCCATCGCCATCGGTATGGTGTCCGCAGCGCTGATTGGTGAGGAACTGGGGCTTTCGTCGTCGTCGGACACCGATGCGATCATCCGTATCTTCACGAGCGCCGGTTTCCATGTCCATATCGGCGAAGAGATCGCTGTCGGCGGCGTGATGCGGCTGCTGTCATGGGACAAAAAGGCCGTGGACGGCACGGCGCGCTTTGTATTGATGGAAAAATTAGGCCGGGTAACGCCCGGTCACAATGTCCCGCCAGATGTTATCCGACGCGCGCTGGAACGCCAGCAGGCTCTGTGAGGCCGACCCTGTGAAAACTTCGCTTCCGCCGATCGCCGACATTGCTTTGTCTTTCTGGGTTCTGACGGTCGCCGTTGTGTATTTTGGCGGATACTTTCTTCCAAATTCCATTGGCCTTTGGACGGGACACGCCGTGGTGGTTTATGCGGTGATGCTGCTGGCGGCGGTGGCCGTGCTGGCGGCGAAGTTCCTGGCGGCTTCGGACGACAAAAAACGCAGCGCCGATTCCGACGTGTCGGACTGAAGGAGAGCTGTCCTCTTGGCCGCTGAAGTAATCAACACGCGCTACGAAATCATTGAAACGATCGTTCCGTCCGACGGAGGCGCGATCGCGACGTACAAAGCGCGCGACATTCGTGAAGGCCGCGTCGTGGCTCTGACCGTTGTCCCCGCCTTGGCAGCGTCCGTCGTTCCCGATCTCGCATTGCGCCTGCGGGAGGCCGCTGCGAAGCTTACGAGTTTGAGTTCCCCCAGTATCTCCCGCATTACCTCGGTGGAAAATGACGATCCCAGCGGCGATATTGTGCTGGTTGGAGATTATCTGCGCGGTATCACGCTGCGGGAGCGTATCCGGCGCGTAGCGCCGTTCTCCCAAGGCGTCGCCACAGACATTGCGATCGCCATCTGTGAAGCGCTCGTCGCGGCGCACGCCGCCGGCGTGACCCATGGGCATCTGACGCCGGACAATGTCATTCTCAGCCCCGAAGGGGAGATCAAAGTTGGCGGTTTTCAGACGTCAGGACTTTTGAGCCTCGTCGCTCCCGATGGAGATACACCTTACCAGGAGCGCGGCGCTCCCAGCGTCCCGTCCCCTTCCTCCGATATTTACTCGCTCGGGGCGATGCTGTTCGAAATGCTGACGGGGAAATCTCCGCAGCCGGCCG
>JAOQAA010000446.1 GCA_025963815.1 Capsulimonas sp. | reverse complement strand
GCGCCCGACCGAACCCCACATCCGCACATCGCGGCCAGCCAATTAATCTGCACGTGAAGCTCACGAATGTTACCAGCCACGATGCCTATCTTTGGCTCTTCTTTAAACCTACGGCTTCTGGCGCGGACACGGACATGGGCTGCTTGATGATGCGCTGTCGAAATCAAAAAACAGGAAAAGATGTTCGCTATCGGTTTGGTCCTCCTGGGAGGACGACGCAAGACGCCCAAATGAAAGAACTCGTCGATAAAATTCCCGCCGGGTCTTCTACGTCGGACACGATCAATCTGACGGACTGGTGCGATCTGCCTCCCGGCTCATATCTGGTGGAATTGCAATACGAAACGCAGCATATTCCGAAGTGGATTAAGCCCGACAAGCGAGCATGGCATGGGGTGACAAACAAAGTTCTGATCAAAGTCCATGTTTTGAAACGGCTTCGCACCAAACATGGTCATCTGTATCATGGACAGAAGCAGCAGGAGCATTCCAAGGTTTTATTGCTGCCGCCACCGTAATAAGCACGACGCAGAAGTGACTACTTTTTCCGCTCCCGCAAATACCCTGCGATCATCACGAACCCCTGCACCGCCATCACGTTCGTGACGCCATAGAAAATAAACTCTTCTAATGGCAGCGGCCCCGCGTAGATCCCGAGTACGCGTTTGGGGTCGACGCTCCAGATGCCGTGGCCGAGGGCGAGGGCGTCGCAGGCGCCGAGGTAAAGAGTGGCGAGGGTGGAGACGGCCAGTAGGAGGCGGCGGCGTTTCCAGAGTTCGCGACGGGCGACGAGCCATTGGATCGCGATTACGGGAAGCGCCCAGAGGAGCTCGTACATGAGATAGGCGTGCGGGGTGTGCATCAGAGGTCGTCGCCTCCGGAGAGGCGCGCGTTTTTGGAGAGCCAGACGGTGAGGAGGCAGATGAGAATGCTTTGTAACCCGTAAAATGCGTATTCTTCCCAGGGCAGGTATCCGAGGAAGTGGCTGCGTGGGGCGAAGACGGGGTCGAACGACCAGAGGCCGATACGGGCGGCGTGGTTGTCCCAGGGGGCGGTGTAGACGAACGCCAGCGCGCAGACGAGGATGCAGGCAAGGGCGTGACGGCGCCCGAATTTGCGGCGCAGCAGGGCGGCGAGAAGGAGAATGGTGACGACGAGGAAAATTAGCAGGAACCCAGCATAGGTCATGCGCTATTATAGCTTAGGACGGTCTCGATTAAAGCTCAGGCTTTTTGGGATCGCCTTAGAAAGTATCTTCATTTCCCATGTCACAAAAGAGGGTCGTGATCGTCGGCGCCGGGATCGGCGGCCTGGCGACCGCCATGCGTTTGCAGGCGCGCGGCGGGTTTTCGGTGACGGTGCTGGAAAAGAACGCCACGGCCGGTGGTCGGTGCAACATCTGGGAGTCCGACGGGTATCGGTTCGACACCGGGCCGTCGCTGCTTCTGATGACCGATATCTACCGTGAGCTGTTCGCTCATTGCGGCGCGGACTTCGACGCGCTCGTTCCCCTGATCCGCATGGAGCCGAACTACGGCGTCCACTTCGGCGACGGCTCCTCCATGATCATGTCGAGTGATCTGCCGACCATGATCGCGGAACTGGAAAAGATTGAGCCTGGATCTGTCTCTGGATACTATCGATTTCTGGAAGACGCTGGACGCAAGTATCGCATTGGCCGGTCGGAGTTCGTCGAGAAAGACTTCCGCACGGCGGGCGACTTCTTCACGGCGCATAATTTAGGGCTGCTCAAGAAGCTCAACGCACTAGACAAGCTCTACACACACGTTTCCCAGTTCTTCAAAGACGATCGGCTGCGCCAGGCGTTTTCGATGCAGTCCATGTATCTTGGCATCTCCCCCTTCGACGCTCCTGCTGTTTATACGCTGCTTCCCTACACTGAGCTTGCCGAGGATGGTCTGTACTATCCCAAAGGCGGGCTCTACTCGCTGCCGCGCGCGATGATCAAAGTCTGCGGCGATTTAGGCGTGGACATTCGGACGGAGCAGGAGGTCAGCGAGATTGTGATCCGGGACGGGAAGGCGATTGGCGTTCGCATGGGCGGCGAAGTCATTCCGGCGGACATTGTGATCTCCAACGCCGACCTGCCCTATACCTATACGGATCTGTTGGAGAAGCGTCCTAAACGGTATGAAGAAGAATCGTGGCGCAAGCAGGCGTTTACTTCGTCGGCGTTTGTCATGTATCTGGGGACAGATCGGCAGTACCCCGAGCTTCACCATCACAACTTCTATCTTTCGAGCGATTACAAGCGCAACTTCGAGGAGATCTTCGACGCCAAGGTTGCGCCGCGCGATCCGTCGTTCTATATCAATGCGCCGGGACGCACGGACCCGTCCGTCGCGCCGGAGGGCGGGGACAATCTGTTTGTACTTGTCCCGATCCCGCATCTCACTCAGCAGCAGCAGTGGACGGACGATCAGGTCTCGGCGTTCCGGGAGAAGGTCTTTGATCGATTGGAAGCGCGGGGACTGACCGACCTGCGCAAGCATGTCGTGGTGGAGCGGGTAATGACCCCGCACGATTGGGAGCGGCAATACAGCCTCAAGTTTGGCGCGTCCTTTGGGCTGTCGCATGGGATTTTTCAGGTCGGATATTTCCGGCCTGCAAATAAAGCCCCACATGTGGGTAACCTGTACTTTGTGGGGGCGAGCACCGCGCCGGGCACCGGCGTGCCGCTCGTTTGCCTGGGAGCAAAGCTCGTATCCGAGCGCATCGCGGCGGACGCCGCTTAGAAAACACTTTTTATCATGCCGCAAACGGAGCTGGACCTGGCCTACGGTCTGTGCAAGCGCATCAACGCGCACCATGGCAAAACGTACTACTTCAGCACTCTCTTTTTCCCGCCCGAAGTCCGCCGAAGCGTCCACGCCCTTTACGGGTTCGTGCGCTACCCGGATGAAATCGTGGACAATCCCCAGCCGGGCGACGATCCCCAGCGGGGCCTTCTCGAATACCGGGACGCCACCCGCATGGCTCTCAAGATCGGAAGCTCCGGCAACCCGGTGCTGGCCGCCTTCGCCGACACCGCCAAGCGTTATGGGATTTCTGAAAAGTATCCTCTGGCGTTTCTCGACGCCATGGCGATGGACCTCATCCGCAGCCGCTATGAGACCTTCGAAGATCTCAAGACCTACACCTACGGCAGCGCATCCGTTGTGGGTCTGATGATGTGCTGCGTGATGGGCGTCACCGACGAGCAGGCCTTGGTCCACGCCCACGACCTGGGCCTGGCGATGCAGCTCACCAACTTCTGGCGCGACATCGGCGAGGACTGGCGTGATCGCCAGCGTATCTACATCCCCCAGGAGGACCTGCGCCGTTTCGGCTACACCGAAACCATGCTCGCCAACGGCATCGTCAACGACGCGTTCCGCGCGCTCATGCGCTTCCAAATCGCCCGCGCCCGCGAATACTACGTCTCCGCCGACCTCGGCATGGCCAGCATTCCATCGCGCTGCCAATTGCCCGTCATGCTCGCCCGCCATCTGTATGCCCAAATCCTCGACAAGATCGAAGAAAACGACTACGACGTCTTCGGCCGACGCGCCCGCACCACGGCCTTGGAGAAAGCGACCGTGCTTGTGCGCCTACGGATGAGCCGCAATGTCGCCTGATGTGATGCTCTTGATCGAACAATTGAAGAATAACAATTGGAACGTCTCACCTCAAAGGCCGGCAGACTTTTTTCTGTCATCAGAAATCACGTCACGTTACTCCAATATCCCGACGCCTTTCCTCACGTTCTTAAGCCAAGTTTCCGAATGCGTCAATCCCGACAATAGCGCCTGGTTCCTGCTGGCTTCGAATTTCAACCGAACAAGCTCTTATGCGATGTCCTGGGACTACATCGAAGCGCTCGACAGTGACAGCGCCATGGGCGACGAAAAATTGATCGCCGAGATCGACGCCTTCTGGGACCGTCACATACCCATCATGCACGGGGTACGGTCGGACATTTCGTTTGTCGCGATTTGCCTGTCCGAAGAATGCTACGGGACGATCGTTCACAGCTTTTCTCCGAACTTCCAAGAAGCAAGCACGATCGCGGATTCTTTTCCACAATTTCTGGAGATGTTAGCGAACGCTGCTCAGGGAATTGACACAGGAGTTGATCCTAATCTGGCTTGGGTACTGGAAGATTTGGTCTAAGACGACGGTTATATGTCGCTCTTTTGGATCACGGTTTGACGCGCTGTATTATCTTCGTAATGCTCCGTGATCGTCAGAATCCCTTCTCTCCACTCAAATCGAACAACGCTGCGAAACGACAGGCAATAGAAATTCGATCCGCCCTTGCTTTCAATCCCAAACAGTTCGCCGCTGATCATGTAGCCGAATACTTGATCCGCCATAAAACTGAAGCGCGAATTGGTGGCGGCGTGCCGGTCGTAGCCACGGCCGTTACGCTCGTGGGTGATTCCCTCAGTGATGACGATCTCATGCCCGACGAATGATTGCAGGGCGTCGACGAGAGCAAGCGACTCGTCCGCTGAAAGTCTTGCCTGCTGGGTTTGCCCAATTGTTTTGTCTTCAATATCCATATCGACCTTAATGCTCATCCGCCTTCGGATAAGAGAAGCAGCTTTGAGGGACATACTCTTTTACCTGATGGCTGCTTTCCCAGTAAAGTTTGATCAGCCGCACGCTCCGGCCGTTCTTTTCATAATACTCCACGATGATGGGGTAGGGATGGTTCGCCTGAAGCGTCACCTGCGCGGAGTCCTCGGAGGCGGGGTGGATCGACCAGTTGTCGATCAGTAATTTGCCGTCGATGTAGAGCCGGACGCCGTCGTCGGAGGCGGTGTAGAAGGTGTAGGTCTCGGAGTAGCGCGGCGTGATCTTGCCAGTCCAGCGGACTGAGTAGGGGTTCCATATCGGCAGGCGCGCGTCGACCTGTTTGTGCGTCCAATTGAAATTGATGGCGGGGTCCGGGCGCTTGAAGAGCGGCTGTTCGAAGTTCTGCCCCAGGAAGTATTCTCCGAGCAACCCACTGCCGTCTCCGCCGCCGTCGACTTTGCCCCCCCCATTAATCTTAGGACGCTT
>JAOQAA010000442.1 GCA_025963815.1 Capsulimonas sp. | reverse complement strand
AGAGATTCTCGGTCGAAAGCCGCCTGCGAAACAAAATCCTAACTACCCTTCCCTGCTTCAAGGGAGGGGTGGCGCGAAGCGACGGGGTAGGTCACTCAGGGTCGGCCGAAGGCCGGGGTGGGTCTGCTTCGCCGTCTTACGACCCCGCGATCGTCTTCGCTACATCTCGGAACTGCTTGCCCCGGTGGACGATATCCGACCATTCGCCGCCGGTCACATGGTGCCGAAACGCCGTCTCGACTTCAACAACCCGGAAGCCCGCTTTGATCGCGCCGATGGTCAGCGCGACTTCCACACCGAATCCATTCGCGAACTTGCCGTGGACCGCTTCGAGCACTTCGCGCCGCACGGCGCGCTGGCCGGAAAGCGGCTGGCGAAATGTCTGGCCTGTGCGCCGGTGAATGCCCCAGTTGGCGAGACGGACCACAAAGCCG
The DNA here is from genome assembly GCA_025963815.1 of Capsulimonas sp. GTDB lineage: Bacteria > Armatimonadota > Armatimonadia > Armatimonadales > Capsulimonadaceae > Capsulimonas. Next base: position 5,007 of record JAOQAA010000442.1, on the reverse strand, counting down.
CGTCCGCCGCTTTGACCGGTCGCGGCGAAGGCGGGGTCCGGCGGGAGCAGGCCGATCGCCATGTCCGCATCGCCGCGCAGCAGCGGCGGGAGCAGCTTCACGGATTCGGTCGCCGAAGCGCCCAGGTCGGCGTCCAGAAGCAAAAAGATATTCCCGATCTCTTTCGCTGCGGCGTACGCCGCAGTCAGCGCCGCCCCCTTGCCCTGATTCTTTTGCTTCAGGACAACATCGGCTCCGGCTGCTTCGGCTGCCTGCACCGTGCCGTCCGATGATCCGTCGTCCACAACGATGATCGTGTGGATCTCACGGCGGGAGCGCAGGGCGGCGACTGTTTTTGAAATACGCTGTTCCTCATTATACGCCGGAATTAGCGCACAAACATGAAGATCTTTTTCGTTCACGAAGATTGATCCTCCAGAACCGGAGGCAGCTGCCGTGTCGCGGTAGTTTTGAGGCCGTAATCCGCCCGGTCACCCGCGTCCGTGCGGAGAGTGAAGGGCAGGTCGAGCTGGCCGAGCGGGCGGTCGATGCAGTCGACCGTCGTCAGCCCATATTTCTGATAAGTCTTGATTGAGGAGACGCCAACGTCGAACGGCTCGCAGCCGATGATGGTCACAGGCGGAGCGGCAGCCGGGGGCGCGGCTTCTGGGGGCGTGAAGTCCTGAAGACGCTGGATCAAAGCGCCGTCAATCGGGTTGGCGCCGTCGTCCGGCCAATCGATTTTTCGGCCTCCGACGAAAACAAAATATGTGCAAGGCGTCGCGACATCTCCATCGATTGTTATCAGTCCCTGCGACTGCAAGGTTTCCAGAGCATGGCCCAGGCTCGGCTTGCTGGTTGAGCCGCCCCGCAGAATGGTGGCCACGGCGGTAAGGATCAGGCCGCTGTCGCCGGCGGCGCCATCAGACGCTGGCGGGTGGGAGTCGGCGGGCAGGGCGTCGAGGATCGTCGTGATCTGCGTGGGTGTCAGCGCGTCCATCTTGTCTTCGATGACAACCGTCGCCGCGACATTGGCGCCGGCGAGCTGGAGCGCTGCTGCTGCGGCGGCGGTCGCCTGCGGGTAATCGCCGTACTGGACGACCACGACGCGGTGACCGGTGAGCTTGCCGTGGGTCAGTTTTGGCCGCAATGAGTTCAGCGATCGCTCCACTTGCACCAGCTGGCTCTTGGCCTCGCGGCCCTCCTGAACGGCGCCGTCCACCTGCACTTGGAGGGCCGCGAGGCTTTTGGCCGTGGCGGTGACCTGCGGAGGCAGGGTGACGTGCTCGCCGATCAGGATGCCGAAGCCCAGCATGAGAAAGACGGCGCAGAGATAGACGATATGGTAACGGACATCAAGCATAATGAGGGTTTAGCGGCCGTGAAAGCGCCATCCAAAATGGAGCTGCCACCAGATGTGGAACATCTCCGTGATGTTGCGCCAGATTGGCGACTTTGCGAGCAGAACGACGAACGGGAACATGGCTGAGAGTATGACGGCGACGAACGCGCTGAAAGGCGGCTTGGGCCGGTAGAGCTTGAAGACGCCGCGGGCGTCCACGAGGCGCGTGCCGATCTTGAGGCGGACCAAAAACGTGCTCGCCATGCCGGCGCGGCCTTTGTCGAGAAAGTCTTCCAGGTTCGAATGTGTGCCGACGGCGACGATCAAATCGGCGTTGTGCTCGTAGGCCAGCAGCATTGCGGCGTCCTCGCTCGTACCCGGGACCGGGAAGGTGTCGGCTTCCAATCCGAGTTCATGGATACGCGCCATGCCAGGCGCTTCGCCTCCGCGCCGCGCGTAGGCGTGGACGATCAATTGCGCGCCGCACCCCAGGGCGTCGTCCGAGACGCTGTCCATATCGCCCAGAATAATATCGGGCGTACAGCCGATGGCAAGCAGGGCGTCTGCGGCGCCGTCCACGGCGACCACGGCGGGGCGCACTTCGCTCAGATAAGTTCGGAGCAGCGACAAATCTTCTTTGTAATGCTCGCCGCGCACCACGACCAGCACATGGCGTCCCGCCATCTTGGTTTGCCGCAGCGCGGGAACATTGGTTGGGTCGAGCAGCAGTTCTTTGTCGGCGTCGAGGTACTGCAGTGTGTTGCGCGCGAACTTCTCCAGCTCCGCGCCGAGGTTGGCGCGGGCCGATTGCGTGGCGAGCACGATCGCCGCATCGTCCCAAACTGTGACCGGACCGATCGCCGCGCCGTCTTGATAGAGCACGCAGTCGGCGTCGATCGTCAGCGCCCCGCCTTCCCGAATGCGCGCGAACGCCTCCGGGTCGGACAGCTCATACATAGGGATGCTCGCATTCGCCAGCACGCCCGGCCCCCGGTTAGGGTACTTGCCGCTGATGAATGGCCGCGCGTTGATCACGGCCGACACGCGCGCGTCCGCCAGGGAGCGCGCCGCCAGCGCATCCAGGTCCGAATGGTCGATCACGGCCGCATCGCCCGGTCTCAGTCGCGAGGTCAGGTTCTTGGTGCGCTTGTCCACGCGCGCCGCGCCCAGAACGGTACGCTCTCGACTGGGCGAAGACTGTGGGCGGACGGTCGCCAAAATTCCAAGCTCCCTCATGCGGTCCGAAAACGTGTGAAAAGTAATTCTCTAGTATAGCACACGCCGGGGCGGCGTGCAAGAAGGACCCTCACCCTCGGTCCCTCTCCCGCCCCGGCTAAAGCCTGGGAGAGGGATGTCCAAAATTTAGAAGCCAAACGTTGCTCCGCGCCATGCGGACAATGTTTGGCTTCTTTTTCTTAACAGCTGATGTGAACCACGTTTTGGCTTCGACCTTTGGACACCCCTCTCCCAGGCTTTAGCCGGGCGGGAGAGGGACCGAGGGTGAGGGCTTACGCCGTATGCACTTTATCTGAGGGTGGCGGCACGTACATTGGCGGCGCTTCCAGGGCGACGGGGCGCATGGGGCCGAGGAACAGCAGCATCGAGATCACGTAGGCGGCGAGGATGGCCGCGACGCCCGGCAGGATCGGCAGCATCACGTGATTGAAGGCGTAGAGCGCATAGGACAGAGCGAACCACGCGACCAGGAGGACCAGCGTGATGACCAGGGATCGCACGCCGCTGAAGAACATCAGCGCGGCGCCCGTGACCAAGCCTAGCATGATCAATATCGGAACGATGCGGTGCTCGTTGCGGCTGAAGAACGAGCGATCCATGAAGGTGGAGACCGCGTTCGCCGTCACTTCGACGCGGGGCATCAAGCCGGGGAACGGCGTGGCGCGTGCATCGGTCGCTGGGTCGCCGGCCGCCGTGGCGCCCAGGAACACAACTTTGCCCTTGAAGACTTCCGGCTTGATCTTGTCGGACATCAGATCTGCGAACGAGTAGGTGATGTAATGTCCGGGCGGTCCATAGTACCGGATCATCATACGTCCTTGATCGTCGATCGGCGCCGCGACCGGAGGATTGATGCTTCCAATGAACTTGACGGTATTGCCCGAAGCCACTTGGACGAAGTCCTTGTCCAGATCGTAGATACGCAGAGCGGTGACGAGCGACAGGTTCGGCAGCGCCACCGGTGCGCCGTCCGCGAGCTTGGAGGTCGGGAACTTGCCCCGGATCGCCGCAGTGGCGGGTGGATATGTGACAGTGCTTCGGTAGAAGAGGCGGGCGCTGCGCAGGACATCGTCCGGCTCGGTCTCACGGACGAAAACGCCGACGCCGCGGCTCGATCCAGTGAAGTCCGACACGGGCGGCTCAAACATCTGATACGGGAAGACCTGGTTGCGTTTGTCCAGCGTCAGCTTATCGGCGATGGCGTACTTCTCCAGGAAGACGAGCGACCGGATATCGTCGGGTGTGTACGTCTGCGGCCGGTTAGCGTCGTAAGACATACCGAGCACGACGTTTCGGTTGTTCGCCATCGTGCGCCAAAGCTCCGAATCGCCGGTTTGCGTGCGCTTGTCCAGCGCCAGATCCACGACGGCTACCTTGGCGCCGCCGGATTCGATCTTGGAGAGGCCCTGGGCGAGCAGCGACCGGGGCCACGATTTGATGGGACCGTATTTGGTGACCGAGGCGTCATCCATCGCCACGATCACCACATCGGCCCGCGCGGCGCGCGGCGCCATTCGTACGATGGCGTCTTCCGCCTTCGATTCGATGGGCGCGCGCTGCGAATGTTCCGTCAATATGCCGATCGCGATCGCCAGAAAAACGGCGGCGAGAAAGACGATCGCGCGGTAAGAGAGCAGCCGCTCTGGGCCTACTTTTTGAATTATCATCGTCTTGTCATCCTTGCCTTAGACAGAAGTTAATTCCTTGTTCCCTGCTTGCCTCCTTCCCCAAACTCAATATCCCTGGTCTTTGAGCGTTTTCAAGGAATTCGAAGGGCGGCAATTTTGTCCCCTCGCAAAGTGAAATGGAAATCGAGCTCCACGGGACTGCCATCGAACGTTCCCGACACCAGCGCGGTCAATACTGTTTCATCGTCGACGATCTTGGCGCCCGTGACTTCCAGTTGTGTCTGGTATTTCGCAGTGGTCTCGGCGCGCCATTGGGCGATCTCCTGGACGCCCCGATACTCATGACCCTCATCGAACGCGATGGCGTCGTCGGTGAAGATCGTGAGGAACGCATTGGCGTCAGCAGCGTTGGTCGCCTGCACATAGGCGGCGATGGGAGCGGGCAGTTCGTAAGACATGTTCTTTGCCTCCTTATGAGTTCTTGCTTTGAGTTCTTGATGAATAAAGAGCGGCCGCGTATGTGTCAGGCGACCGCGCGGCCGGTGAAATCGATCTCGCTCCAGTGGCCGGCCGTCATGGTCGCTCGCTGGGCGTCGGCGGCGAGCAGCTCGTGGGGATAACCCAGATCGACGGCGCTGACATCGTCGAGGCGCTGGATCTGTTCGGCGCTGAGCTTTACCGATGTGGCGGCCAGATTGTCGTCGAGCTGCGCGCGGGTGCGCGGCCCGATCACGGGAATGACGCCCTTGGCGCTCGCCCACGCGATGGCGGCCCGGCCTGGGTTGGAGCCGCTCTCTTCCGTGACGGCAAAGAGAACATCGA
>JAOQAA010000418.1 GCA_025963815.1 Capsulimonas sp. | reverse complement strand
AAGGCGAAGCGCGCTTTGAGAACCTGGAGCCTGGCCTGTGGAACATTGTGGCCACCGGTACGGACACCGCCGTGACGGGAGGTTACCCCAAGCCGCTGACGGGCGGCGCGATCGGAGTGGCGGCCGGCGGCGCGCAGGCGCGCTCGTTCTCCGTGAACGTCGGCGCCGCCATGCCGGACACACGGCTGCGCGTCCTGGGATCGAATGGTGTTCCGCCGGCGTCCTCTCCCATCTCCTTCGACTTTGAACTGACCTCCGGTCTCGCTCGATCGAATACCAGCTTGGGGCTGGAACGCAATGGCAAAGCCTCCCTCACGCTGCCGCAAACGGGCCTCTGGCGTGTGACGGCGCGGTTTCGAGATCTGCCTCAGGGTGGCCTTTCCAACACCACGGAGCCGCTTTACGAGGGCGTGACCTATTGCGCTGTCTCTCCCGCCCTCTTCCATTACGCGCCGCCGGATGTGCGTATGGTTCGGAAGAAATCGGGGCGTCTGCGAGTGCGGCTGCGTAACGCCATGGGGCGGCCGGCTTCCGGCTCCGCCATGGTCGTCGGCCCAACACCCAACACACGATATGCCGCGTCGATCGACAGCGCCGGCGAAGCGGTCTTTTCCGATCTGCCTTCCGGCGACTACATCGTCCAAACCGGCTGGCGCCGGCCGCAAAACCCGATCTCGCTTGGGGCCGAGGGGAGGGCGTTTCCTACGGACGCCGCCCTCGCCGAAACCCGAATGCTGATGTCTCGGACTGTGTCCGTTGTGTCCGGCAAGGAAACAATCGCCACAATGCGGCCAGAGCAGCTTGGGTATGTCCGGGGCCGGCTCACGGGCGTGGACGACCTCAAAAATTACCGTGTGCTGCTGCCGTATCCTTACCCTCCGAACATCCAGAGCATTCATTTTGATGCCCATACGGGCGAGTTTGTCGCGGGACCGTTCGCGCGCGGAAAGACAACGCTGCTGGTGTGGCGGATCACCAAAGACATGGAGAACAACGCTGGGGCCGACCGTTACCAGACGGTGGACATCACGCCCGGCAAAGTCATTCACCTTGTTCTGGAGCCGGCCCCCTACCCGCCGCCGGCTTCCCCCGAGCCCAATCTCACGACGCCGCTGTGGCGGCTCGACGACCGCGTGTTTCTGCCGGACGGGATCACGCCGGCCTGGGGAGCGCGCGTCGCCGTGTATACGCCGCCAGCCCAGAATGCGACCTTTGCGGGCCGAACCGACGCCAACGGACGCATTACGGACCGGCAGGAGTGGATGTCGTTCGATACGCCCACTCCCGTTCCTCCCGGCAGTCCGACGGCGCCGGTGGTGGTCGCGTGGCTGCCCGGATCGTACGGCGCTTCGATCACGCCGTACACATCCGGCGAAACAAAATCGCTCGTCCTGCCGGCTCCCGTCTCGATCCATGGACGCGTGACAGCGGGCAAAAAGTCCGTGACGGGTCTTCCCTCCACGTTCCGTATCATGGCCGCCTATCAGGGCAAAGGCAAATTGAACGCGCTGCTCAGTTTCGATGTCACTGCCCAAGCCGACGGCTCCTTCGATCTTGCCGGCCTTACGGCCGGAACGTATTGCATTCAAGCCGCTCGCGACGGGATTTGGCTTTCGGAGACACAGACCATCACCGTCGGAGCCTCCCCCCTTCCCGACCTCACACTCGACATCGCGCCGCCCGGCGTCGTGACGATCGTCCATGTGCGGGACGCGAAGGGCAAACCTTTCGCCGGCAAATTTGTCCACGTCGCACGACCCAGCGGGCCGCTCACAGACTTGCTCTGGCCGGACACGTTCCCCGTGAACAGCGCCAGTGATGTGCGTTTGGAAGGCCTGGAAGCCGGTCCACATCAAATCAGCGCGGGGAATGGAAAAGGCGACAGCCCGCTGAGCAAACCCTTCCTCGCACCGGCGTTTGAAGCTGGCGATCCGGCGCGCACCGTGACGGTTCTCGTTCCCGGCAAATTCGCGAAAGAGAAAATTTAAGAATGCATCCTCGAAATTTCATAGCCTCGGCAATGGTCTTGACGAGCGCTCTCCTCGCGCCGGCGAACGCACAGTCTCTCGGGGCGCCCCATGTGGTGCATGGCGTCGCGACGACGGCGGACGGTAAGCTGCTGGCGCGGGCGACGCTGTATATGAGGGCGCTCCCGCCAACTCAGGGAGGGCAGCAGGTGACGCCCGAGGACACCGTTGTGACGGACGATCAAGGGCGGTTTACATGGCGTGCGTCTGACCAAAGGGGGCAGTTGGTTCAGCAGTCGATCGATTCTCCGTTTTGCTATGCGCTGGCGTCGGACACGCAGGACTGGACCGTGACGCGGATCACGCACCAGGTTCCGTCGGAGCGCGTCTACGAACTGCATCGGATGCTGGAGCAGGCGACACGTCAGTGTGTCGTCACAAACACGGCTCACGACGGGACGGAGCCAATTCTATCGGTCGTCGCGCCAACGCCGGGGACAGTCACTTTGAAGCTGCGCGGCCCGGATGGCGCAATCGTGGCCAACCGTCCGGTGTCAGTGGCTGTGTCAAAATGGGCTGGTGTGTCGGGGGCTCTGGTATATCAGGGCCGAACAGACGAACAGGGCCGGCTTCGGTTGCGATGTTTTCCTGGCGAAACACGACTTCAGGTGGTGGTTCCGGGGATTGGGGTCGTCTGGACAGGTTCGCTGCTTGTGCTGCCCGGTCAGGATGTGGAGCGTGCGCTGCCACGACTGGCGGCGTTCGCGCGGGTGTCCGGCAAGGTCGAAGCGCCGTTGGCGGCGCCGGGTATGACGGTCTATGCCGAAAACTGGCGCTGGTATCAGCCGGAGACAACGACCGGGCCCAACGGGACATTTACGCTGACCGACCTCCTTCCCGGCGGCAACACGCTTACTGCTTCCACGCCGGATGGCAGGAGCGCGCGGTTGAGTGTGCCCCTGAAGCCGGGCGAGGATCGACGGGGCGTCACGCTGATCCGCCAGATCACTCCGAGGATCTACTCGCAGCGGCCAGCGACGCCCGAGCACAGCTTCGTGACCGGACATGTGATCGACGCCGATGGAAAGCCGGCGGCGGGAATCGATGTTTATGCGCGCGTGTCGATTCCCCAATACTGGAGAGGGCGCGCCATGTGGGACCGCCTGCCCATGCTGGCGACGAAAACGGACGCCAACGGCGCCTACCGGATTGAGAGCGAGGGAGACCGGGGTTGGAGCAGCGTTACAATAGTCGCCAAAAGGCCGGGCTTTCCCGCAGCCATTGCCGCGGCGCGCAGCTTCACAGACGCATCTCCCGGCAACTTGATCATGATCGACGGACCGCCTCCCGCAAAGCCACGATTTGAGCGCGATCTCGTCCCCCCGACGGGCCATACCGAGCTTACCGTCCACGTCCTGCGCCACGGAGCGCCAGCCGCTGGTGTGGGCGTCACGCTGACAATGCCGGGACGTGCAGACTACTTCACCATGATGTGGAGCGACACGCCAAATGACCCCGCAGGCGACGCGGTTACGCCGGCAATGGTTACCGACGCAAACGGTGACGCCCGATTCACCGATATTGCTCCCGGCGCCTGGACGATATCAGCAATCGTCCGTCCTGCGGATGGAACCCGTCAAGCATCGTTGGACCGGAACCTACCGCGCGAATCGGCGCTTGCGGAAGGCGTAGCTGTCGCCGTGGGCGCGCCGCGTCGGTTTTCGCTCACGCTGCACGGCGTCCTCCCCGTCCGCACCTTTCAGGCGCTCGCGGCGGGCGGGCGGCCCGTGGCGAAGAAACAGCTCCTGCTGAGTCTGGCCTTGCCGCCGCTGGCGAACCCGTCCGGCCAGGAGCGGCTCGATACGAACAGCAGCGGGATCGGCGCGTTTCAGCCCTGGACATCGGGACTGGTTTTGTATTCCGCGCACTATTCCGACCTGCCGGACCAGAACAGTGGAAACCTGCCCGAACTCGCATACAGCGGCGACGCCGGGTTGATCGCCCAGTCGCCCGATCTGGTGGAGACAGACCCCGCGATCATCCGAACGACGCGGCGCGAGCCTGGGAGCATCCGCGTTCGTCTTGAGAATGCGCAGGGGCAGCGCGCCGCCGGATCCGCCGCAGTGGACCTCGATTACGGGTCGGAGCCCTACGCCGCCAGTTTGGATGTGCACGGCGAAGCCGTATTTTCAGACATTCCGACAGGACCCCATCGCGTGGCGGCGTTTCTCCCAGGACAACCGGCGGCGCCGTTTGTGGGAAGCCCAGGACAGCCATTTCCCGACAATGACACGCTGATCGGCGTCACCGATATCCGGCCGACGATGATCACCACAGCGCCGGACCATGAAACACTCGTGACCTTCCGGCCGATGCCGATGGGTTATATTCACGGCCGGATCGCGGCGCCCGGTCAGACACGGAACTACGCAGTCACGGCGCCGAATGTTCGGGATTCGTTGGCGCAGTTCCACTATGAGCGCGAAACGGGCGAGTTTTTGTTCGGGCCGCTGCCGGTCGGCCCCACCGTCTTGCAGCTTTATCGAACGCCGCCCAGCGGCGGCTGGGCCAGTACAAAGGAACCGACAAATACCGTCACGGTTTCGCAGGACCATGTCGCGAACCTCGTGCTGACGCCCGACCCGGACGAACCGGATATCACCCCGCAGGCCATAGACGCTCAGTCGCCGCTGGACGCGCGTGTGCTCCTGTCCGATGGCGTCACACCTGCCTGGGGCGCACGCGTAGCGCTGATGGCGCCAAACAGTTGGCGCCCAGCCAAAGTCGCACGCACGGACGCGCTCGGTATCGCAAGCATCCCGGATAACAACGATATTTCGTCCTACTCTCCCACTCCGCCTATCGGCGACAAAATCAACCGTCCCGTTCTGGTCGCCTGGCTGCCCGGCTCTAATGGCGCATCGATCGTCCCCGACACGCCCGGCAAGACCATCGCGATCACCCTCCCCGCCCCCGCCGCCATCCATGGCCGCGTCACTGTGGCCGGCAAATCCATCGACGGCCTGACATCGTCGTTCACGCTCGTGGCTTCCTATCAAGGGCGTGGGGAAATCGCCTTACTCCTCCAGGTCAAAATAACGGCCCAGTCCGACGGAACATTTGACCTGACGGGATTGACGCCCGGCGTCTACCAAATCCAGGCCGCCCGCGATGGGATCTGGCTGTCCGAAACGAAAACGGTCACCATCGACAATGGGGCGCTTCCCGACCTAAACTTCGACATCGGCGCGCCTGCCACGCCGATGATCCTGCACATCACCAACGCCCAAGGCAAGCCACTCGCCAGCCGAACGGTGACCCTCGCGCGTCCTGCAGGACCGCTTACCGACGCTTATTGGCCGAAAACCTTCACCACCGACGCCGGCGGCGATTTACGTTTGGAGGGATTGGAAGCGGGGCTGCATCAGATCAGTATCGAGGGTGGGCGTAAGAAGATCTCGTTCACTGCACCGGCGTTCGCGGCGGGTCAGGCGGCGCAAGTTTTGACGATTAAGGAATAAATCATGACGTTTTATGACAAGTCTTTCGTATCCCTGCTGGCGGTATCTGTCTTCTGGACCCTTGCTTCCGTTTCCAGCCAGGCGGCGCCCGCCGCAAGCCAAATCGTCCAGGGGATCGCGACGACGGCGGACGGCAAACCGCTGGTACGGGCGACGCTGTACTTTCCCGACAGCAGCGGGCAGGCGGAGCTGAGCGCGAAAACGACGGTTGTTACCGACGATCAAGGACGCTTTACCTGGAGCACATCGAACTCGGGCGCCCTCTATGGGCAGCCCGGCCAGATGGGGCCGCAGTGCTATGCGTTTCCCGACGAAATGGGTTCCTGGCGCACCGTTCCGTCGATCGCGCCGGATTATAATGCATCGAACGGCGTCTATGAGATTTTGAGGCATGACGCGCAAGACTGCGTGACGAAATGGATCACTGTGGGCGACACGGCGTCTTTTTCCGTCGTGGCGCCGGATATGGCCATCGTGACCATGCGGCTGCGCGGACCGGACGGCATGCCGCTGGCGAACCATAAGGTCGAGCTGTCGCAGGCAAGTCAGGGGTCTGAGGACTATGGCGTGCTTTTGCGTTATGGCGCGACGGACGCATCGGGCCGACTGCGGCTGCGCTGTTATCCTGGCCTGACCCGCCTGCAAATCGTTGCGTCCGGAGCCGGGTTCGGCTCGACCGGTTACTTCGAGGCGATCGCGAACCAGGAGACGATTTTAGAAATGCCGCCGCTCGCGCGCCTCGCCAGCGTTTCGGGCGCTGTCGATCCGGCGCTTGGCTCCCTGGGAGCTTATGTCACAGTCTCGCCGTCTGGATTTGGCGGCTTCTCATGGTATCGCCCTCGAGCCTATGTCGACGCCCACGGACGGTTCACTCTGGCCGATGTCGTGGCGGGCAGCCAGTATCTGTTTGCGATGAACGGACCCAGCCGCAGTGATAGCGTGAGCGTCGATCTGAGCCCCGGCGCGGAGATTCCGAATGTGAACGTGCGCCCGCCAACGCGCTATCCAGCTACAGCGCCGACGGCGGTCAAGGCCGAGCCGCCGAAACGATCTGTTCACGGGCGCGTCACCGACGCCTCAGGCCATCCCGCCTCCGGTGTGGATGTCTACGCGCTCTGCACCTACTTTGGCTTTCATGGCCCGATCCAGGAAACGCAAAAGGGAAAGACGGACGCCGACGGCGCGTTTGTCATCACGAACCTTCCCGGAGATCCCGTTGGGATCTCGGTCTGGCTGTACGCCTCGCAAACCGGCCGGCCGCTGACGGCGGCGCCCGCCGCGCCGGATTCCGCTCCGCTCGCTTCCGGTGAGACGCCGAGCACGTTTCACGGCGATCTGATCTTGCCGGACGGACATTCGGGGCTGATCGTGTGCGTGCTGCGTCAGGGAAAACCGATCGCCGGAGTGAAAGTCAGCGTCAGTCCGCACGGGGGCCAATGGTGGGATGGCTCCGTTCTCGCCCGTGGCGGCGGAGCTCCCGATGCGGCGGAATTGATCGCGCAGATGCGGCCATCGGCCACGACAAACGCCGACGGCGAAGCGACATTTGAACATCTCGCTCCCGGCTTGTGGGATATTTCGGCTTCCGTGGGCGATCTGACTGCGGCGAACGGCGGTAAGCCGACCCTTGCAACAGGTTCCGGGATCGGAGCGGCGGTGGGCGGCGATGAGATGCGCCGTTTTACGCTGAACGTGCACGAGCGGCCGATTCCCCCAGTCATACGCGTCCTTGACACAAGCGGGAAACCTCTCAGTCAGATTGGCATCCAGACGCTTTCCGGCGCGGCGAACGCCACCCTCAGTACGTTTTCCAGTCTCGGAGTGTCGGCCAACGGCGAAGTGAGCCTCATGGAAAATGAGCCTGGATTGAAGCGCATTTCGCCGCGATACCGTGATAAGGAAGCCGACGGGGTCTCGCTGACGATCGAGCCGGTCAATGCCGGCGACGGCTATGTCGCGGTCTCCCCCGCGATCCCCTCGTTCGGGCCGGTCACCTTCCGTACGGCGAGCCTCGAAGGCGGACGCCTCCGCATCCGTCTGCAGGATGCTCAGGGGCAGCCGACGCCCGGCTGCTCCATTTTCGTCCATGGGCCGAACTGGAGTGATTTCTGGGCATCCGCCGATCCGAGCGGCGAGGCCGTCTTTTCCAATCTGCCGTCGGGCGAGTATACCGTTCAGGCGCTCAGCCCAGCCTCCAGGAAAGCGCCGAAGCTGGGCGCGGACAGCGAACTGATCCCACCCGATTCCACATTGACCGATGTGCAGATATTTCCTCCCTTCAAAACGACGATCGCCTCGGGCGGAGAAGTGCGAGAGACGATCCGCGCCGAGCGTCAGGGATACATTCGTGGGAAAGTGGGCGGGCCGGAAGCCCCCAAGCTTTTCCAAGTCTGTGTGAATGGTTTTTATCCCACTCCGGGCAGCCTTCAGTATGATCGGGCGACCGGCAAGTTCCTTGCGGGGCCGTTTCCTGTCGGCAAGACGAAGCTGGAAGTCGTGCGCAATACTCCCAGCGATAGAGGCTCACACGCCCCTATTCGAGACTGGCGGGTCGATGTCAAGCCAGGCAAAGTAACCCATGTGACCCTCGTTCCCGCGCCGCTCTCGGCGTCTCCCATGCCGGCGCGCGAATACGACCCAGCGCCCCAAACGGCCGCCCAGGTGTTCCTTTCCGATGGGGTCACGCCCGCATGGGGCGCGGAGGCGGCGATATTCTTACCAAACGCCACTGGACCGTCCTCCCGCTGGAATATCGGCGCCGACGGCCACTTGGTCGCAGCCTCCAATTCTTACTTTCCCATCGCGGCTTCGAAAGCCTTGAGCGGAAGTCCCACGGAGCCCGTGATCGTCGCATGGCTGCCCGGAACGAGCGGGGCGGTCATCGTCCCCTACACGCCGGGCGAAACCAAACGCATCACTCTGCCCGCCCCCAACGCCGTCCATGGCCACGTCACAATCGGCGGCGCGCCGGTGACCGGCCTGCCGTCGTCCTTCCGCGTACTGGCCGTTTCCCAGGGACATGGGAAACTGGACCCGGTCCTGGGATTCGACCTGACGACCCAGGACGACGGCTCATTTGACCTGCGCGGTCTAACGCCCGGAACGTACCAGATCCAGGCCGCCCGCGACGGAATCTGGCTATCCGAAACGAAAACGCTCGTCGTGGGCGACCAGCCCCTCCCCGACCTCGCCTTCGACATCGGCGCCCCCGGCGCGGCGACAATCGTCCATCTCCGGAACGCCCATGGAAAACCTTCTGGTTTGAAATCCATACACGTCGCCCGCCCCGCCGGGCCGCTCACGGACATTCTTTGGCCGGACACGTTTCCCGTGGACAGCGCCGGGGATGTGCGTTTGGAAGGGCTGGAGACCGGACCGCATCAAATCAGCGACGGTGACGGCAAAGGGCGAGCGCGTCTCAGCAAGCCCTTCGCCGTCCCGGCATTCACGGAGAGCGCTCCGATGACGGAAGTGACGGTCGCTCTTCCAGGCGATTAACGGCGAACATATTCACGTCTTGATATGGCCCCAAAAGTGGGTAAGACTCTCGCAAGAACGAATGGCGGGAGAAAGCTTATGACCACGCGACGGGATTTTCTCAAGACGGGCGCGACGCTTGCGGCGGGCGCGGCGGCGATGTCGGTGACGGGATTGCCGGAGGCAAAGGCGGCGGAGAAACGCGATCCACGCGTCGATATCGCGCCCGATGCGGGCATGGAGCCGGGGCCGACACCGAAGACGACGCGTAAAGGCGATATGCCGTACCGGATGCTGGGACGCACCGGCGAAGAGGTCTCGCTGATCGGTCTGGGCGGATACCATATCGGCTCGCCGGACAGCGACGCCGAGGGGATCAAGCTAATACACGCGGCGCTGGATCGGGGCGTCAATTTTCTCGACAACTGCTGGGACTACCACAACGGCGGCAGCGAGACGCGCATGGGCAAGGCGCTCGCCGAGGGTGGATACCGGGACAAGGCGTTTCTGATGACCAAGATCGACGGCCGCACCAGCGCGTCGGCGGCCAGCCAGATCGATGAATCGCTGAAGCGTCTTCAGACGGATCGTATCGATCTGCTTCAGTTCCATGAGATCCTGCGTATGGAGGACCCAGACCGGATCTTCGGCAAGGGCGGCGCTCTGGAAGCTGTGTTAAAGGCGAAAGCGGCGGGCAAAGTCCGCTACATCGGCTTCACCGGCCACAAAGACCCGCTGGTGCATCGCCGGATGCTGGAAGTGGCCGACAGCCACGACTTCCATCTCGACACGGTGCAAATGCCGATCAACGTCATGGACGCGCACTTTCGCAGCTTCACGCGTCAGGTATTGCCGATCGCCAGCCAAAGGGGAATCGGCGTGATCGCCATGAAGACCTTTGGCGACCACTTCATCCTCGACCGCGTCCTCGCCGATAAGCTCGCGACGCCCATTGAGATGTTCCACTACTCCATGACGCTTCCCGTCTCCGTCGTGGTCACCGGCATCGAGCGCATGGAGATCTTGGAACAGGCCCTGGAAGCCGCCCGCACCTTCCAGCCCCTCAGCAAAACACAGGTCGCCTCGCTGCTCGGCCGCACAAAAACCGCCGCCGCCGACGGCTCCACTGAGCTGTTCAAAACGTCCACGCGGTTCGACGGAACGGCGCATAATCCGGACTGGCTGGGGTAGTGAGCTATCCCCCCGCGCTTTAGCGGTTCCACCCACAGGGCGTCCGCCCGTTTCCGTGCTCCCCCCTGTTCCACCCACCCCGGCCTTCGGCCACCCCTGCCGTGTTATACCCACCCCGGCCCTTCGGGCCACCCCTCCCGCAGCTGGAGGGGTTTGGAAGAACTGTTCTGACGCAAGCCGTCTGCGTTACTAGTCCATTCCCCTCCAGCTGCG
>JAOQAA010000404.1 GCA_025963815.1 Capsulimonas sp. | reverse complement strand
GGTGACGGCGATTTTCAGTGACTGGGTGGGAAGATGTCGGATGCAGCGGCGGCGCTTCCTCGCAATCCTAACCTTCGTAGCATACCCTAGTACGTTCAAAGCACCGTCAAAAGTTCACGGGAAATCGCAGAGAGGAGTTCTTGGCCGAGCGTCGCCACGGAGAGTGGCGACGCCCAAGCAGTCAGGATGTGGTTCGGAGAAGCAGGAATACGATCAGACAGCTGGCCGCCAGAACGGCCAGCCCCGAAAGGCGCAGCTTCTTGAGATAGAGGAACAGGCCGATGCCGGTCAGTGAAATCACCGTCAGGAAGATCCCGGCCAGATCCACCGCGCGCGCCCACGCCGTTCCGGCGTCGTGGCCTCGGTGCAGGTCGTTGAGCGTTTCCATCGTTCCCGCGCCGACGATTGTCACGGTGTAGGCGCCGGTCTTCTGTTTGATGTATCCGTCGGCCGAGTATCCGGGCGCGCGGAAGGAGATCGAGGCTTCGCCTCCCTCATCGCGGCGCTCCGTCACGCGGCCGCGCACGCCCTGCTTTTCGCGCAGGGTATCCGCGACACGCAGCCAGTCGACGCCGTTGGATGTTCGCCAGTCGGCCGGCATGGTTCCCGTGACATCCCGCGTCGTCTCCTTCTGTCCGAAGGTCCACTCGGGGTGATTGAGCGTGACCCCAGTCACGGAGAAGAAGAGGACGATCAGCAGGCTAAGCAGGGAAAGATAGATATGCAGCCAGCGCAGCGCGCTGTGGATGCGCAGGCGCAGCGGCCTCCTCCGCCGTTCGGGGCTACTTGCGCCGGTATTCAATCGTCGCCCCTTTGATCTCTTCGTTTCCGTCCACCGTCACTGTGAAGGGTTTGGCGCCGATGTCGATCGTCTTTTGCATCAGCGTGTATGGGCCATGTTCGCGCGCCGTTTCCAGGCTCAGGGTATAGGAGCCCGCTGGGACGGGCTTGCCGCGATCGTCCAGACCGTTCCAGACCAGGGAGTAACGGCCGGGCATTCGGGTCGCGCTGGAGACGGTCGTCACCAGATCCGGTCCTCCCGCCGCCTGGACCGCCTGATCGCTGCGGTACCAGCGGCGCAGGTCCGGAATCCAGCGGGGGCCGCGCCGGGCCGTCTCAACCCAGAGGCTCAGCGTGCGCACCGGGTTGCCGTCCTTGTCTTCCAGCCAGACCGCCACGTACGGCGCATGGTATCGCCCACCGTCGGGTGGATTGATCTCAAAGTCGATCCCCATCTCCATCGTGTCGTTCCATCGTGTTGGCTTCAGCGTCTTCGCGGTCTTTGGGGCCGCCTGTCCGGCCGCCCCCATGCTCGCCAGCGCCAGCGCAAACGCCGCAATTCGGCCGATCGCGTCCCGGCGCGTGAGTGGGCCGTTCTTCTCTATCCATTTCATATCTGTCTTTCCTTTTTTTATTGTGAGTGTTTTTTCCAGTAGGAGTTCGAATAAATTTGCCGTTCGCATGTGACGAGGAGAACGCCGACGCCGGGCAGGTTGTCGGCGAGGCGCAGGCTTTCGTCCGGCCGCATGACGCTGAATGCAGTCGTCAGGATGTCGGCCATCTCCGCGCTCCCTGCGATCACCGACGCGCTGGCGATATCTTCGGCGGGATAGCCCGTCCGAGGATCGAGCAGATGCGAGCGCCAGCGTTCGCCGATCTGGAATCCTCGCCGGTACCCCCCGCTGGTCGCGAGCCCTTGATCTCCCAGCCGCACAGTGGCGAGCGGCGGGGCGTTGTCCTGCGGCGCGAAGGGGTCGGCGACAGCGGCCAGAATGGGCTTGCCGCCGATGTGACGGATATCCCCGCCAATATTGACAAGCACTGCCCGCACGCCTGGCTGCCGCAGCGCGGTTTGGCACGCGGCGTCGATGATGTAACCTTTGGCGATGGCGTTGAGCGTCACCGGCAGACGCGTCCGCCGCCGCGCCGTCCGCCGCGTTTTGTCCACATCCCAGAGCGGCGTGCTTAGCTCCCGCACCACGTTCGCCAGAGCGTCGGAGGATGGTTCTTCGCCTCGCTCGGCTCCTGAGCGCCACAGGTGCGTCAGGGCCTCCACGGCGGGATGAAACGCATTCTCGGTCCGTCGTCTCCAATCTTCGGCGCTTTGGAGTACTGTCGCCAGTTCCGGTGAGACGGGCGTCCGTTCGTCCTGAGATTGCTGCCATAGACCCAGCTCGCTGTTGGCGCGGTATGCGCTGAAGATATCCTCCAGGCGGTCGATCTCCTCCAGCGCGGCGGCCTCGGCGGCTTGCCCAGCCTTTCGCGTGTCAACCGTCAATTGAATCTCAAGCGAGGTGCCCAGGACGCGTTCATAATGCGCCCCATGTTTTATGTCCGGCGAGGGGCGTCGCCAGAGGCCCCACACGGGGCTGTTCGGCGCGGCCGTCCGGCCGCCTTCCACTGTCATGCTCCACCATTCCTTTGTAAACGGCCCCGCTGGGCCGCAGATAGAATCAATATGTCAGACAAAGATGAAATTCTCATGAACGCAGGAAATCATGAAGACAAACGCGTACTTGGCCGTAACAGCCCATTCGTTTGTTCCGGGGGAGGGACGATGATTCAAGATGTGGACGAAACGCTGAGCCGGCTTCTCGCGGGGGAGCTGGTGAAGATCCCCGGATGTCCGGTGCGCAGCGCCGAGCAGATTACCTTTGATTCGCCGCAGGTGGCGGAGGCGACGCTC
>JAOQAA010000349.1 GCA_025963815.1 Capsulimonas sp. | reverse complement strand
TTATGCGCTCGGCAGGCGGCCGAGTTCCGTGAGTTTGGCCGAAGCTTGCTGCGGCAAGCTGGCGGTGAGCAGCTTCTTGGTGGAGTTGTCCACCGTGTTTGTCACCTCGATCTGCCCCTCACGGCAGGAAGGGCAGCGCTTGACAATGACGTCGCAGTGGTTCTTGTCCGTGCCAGGCGCTGCGGCGGGGAGCGTGGCGGCGCTTGTCCAGTCCTGGGCGCGGACGTAATTCGTCATGTCCACGGACCGGCTGGGGTGGGCGCGGAAGATCGTATGCGTCGTGTACCACTTCTCGCATGGTTCGCAGAAGAACGTCGCTGCGGCGCCGACCGCGACCGCCGCGGCTGCGCCCGACATCAGCACGGCTTCGAATAATTCGAGCGCATAGTACAAATTGCCACTGATCGGTGCGCCGCCCCTGTGCGAATAATCATGCGTGCTGCTGATCGAAACGCCGCTGGCGGCTTTGAGCCGGGACGCGATACGGATTTCCTGTATCGGACCCAGTTTTCGCTCGACCAGGGCTTGCGCTTTCGGCAATGGCGTCCCGCTGGCGTCGGCGAGGTCCTGGCTGAACACGCTGACGATCATGGGACGCAGCGCGAGACAGTCGCTGACGTAATTCGTTCCAAAGCTGATCAGGCCGGCGACTGCGCCTGCGCATGCCGCGATTACCGGGCTGCGAATCTTGTTTTTCTTGATGACGGCGGCCAGTGCGACTCCGGCCAGGAGGCCGAACAGAATGGGCGAGACAAGAAAGAGGTTGAAGAACCCGGAGACCTTGTCGTAGACGATCCCGACGATGGGGCCGACGATCAGCGCCGCCAGCCACAGCAGGCCGACGCCGCCCGGACCGCTGCGACCGCTCGGCTTGTATTTCGGCGCCTCCTGAAGCGGCTCGGGAAAGCTAGCATTAGGGGGTGGACCGGTGGCGATGTCTCCTGCCGGCGCATAGCCGTCAGGAGACGCGGGATATGCGGGCGGAGGAAAGGCGTATTCCTGACCTGGATACGGATTGCCTGGATACGGATTTGCGGCCTCCTCCACGCTGTAGGGGTACTGGCTTGCCTCGGCCTCCATCGTGGGGGGCGGTGTGGCGAAATCGTTGGTCGGAATGCGTCCGCAGGCGACGCAGGGATGTTTTTCACTGGGCGTTTCCGCCCCGCACTGCTGGCAGATCATGAAGAATGGCCTTTCCGATCGTCTGCGCGATCGTTGAGAAAAGTGCGATCTAATATGCTGCTGCCGTGTGGTCTCGTGGGGATTTATGGAGAAAGTTACGAATATGATTCACGTTAACCATCCAACACAGCAGTAGTCGCGGGAGCTCAACGTGCAACGCTCGCCTTATGGATATTATACGGCTGATTGGAGATTAGAGCAAGGTCAGAATTACGCCTAATTACCAGGCGTACATTTTATTAGTTGATTCTGTCGGTCAGTGGGTTTTCAGAAGGATCGCGCGCGGGTTCAGTCCTGCTTCCCGGCCGGTTCCGACAACGACGCCGGAATCGTTAATTCCCGCCGCTCGTTCGATCGTCCAAAATGTGCCCTGCGCGTAAGTCTTGGTGAGATCGACCATCGACGATCCGTTCCAGAGCACCCCTCGCGTTCCCGATGAATATTGAGACGGATTGTAAGCGAAGCCGACGATCTCTCCTCGGTTATTGATGCCTGAGGCGCTCGTTTCCGGAAAGCCCGTAATTGAGGGCAGGATCGTCCGACCCGACCCGTTCTTCCAGGTGACGACATAGGATCCGATTGAGTCGCTGTCGCCTGGCTCCCCACTGCCTTGTCTGCCGACGTTCATGACTACTTGCCTTTGATCATTGATGAAGAAATCCAGGGGCATTTCTGGGAATTTGATTTCGTCCAAGAGGCGGGCTACTCCGCTGATGGTTAAGCGGATATGCGTAGCGCCATGCATCTGGATCGCCTCGACGCGATCTCCCTGGCTATTCTCCGCATAGAGCCTTGCGTTTGACATCCGAAACGTCTTCCCCGGCGTGTAGACTCCCACTGCTGCTTTGTATTCATGGGTTCCGAAGCCCATGGATTCGTTCACGCCCAGCCCAACCGTGACGCCGGCGTTGTTGATATGCCTGGCGCTGGCGCAGAGATATCCGGGAAGCGACCCAAGATCTCGAATGGCCCCATGATCCCATAGCACCGCGTTGTACTGTCCGCGTTCGGTCCCAAGGATTTCACCCCCGTCCGTATCACAATCCCCAGCGATCACACCGGCGTCATTGATGCTATAGGCGATGCTGTTTGCGGGAGGGGAGCTTGGGTCGCTTCGATTCAAGAGCATCGGCAGCTTCGCCATATGGCCGTGACGCCAGAGGAAGGCGGTAGAGTTAGCTTGGCCGACAACATCGTCGGCATTGTTGATCGCCATTGCCGCGCTTGTCTGCCCTCTCATAGAGCCAAGATCGACGATTGTGGACTGCATTCCGCCGATGACGGAAACTATGCAGAAAGGAAGAATGATTGCGGACAGAACTGCGGCGACAAATGCTCGATCGTGTTTCATCAAACCTTGCTTTCGGCGACGGGCGGATCATCCTATCCGCCCGACGAGGCGATCTTGCGCAGTTCGGCGAGGATGACGTGGTTGCCGGGGTAGGCGCGGGCGGTGTAACGGACCTTGCCCGCGCGGTCGATGATGACGACGGTGGGGACGTGGGCGATGTTGTACTGGGTGGAGACTTGCTTTTGATTGTCCAGAAGAACAGGGAAGGGGACTTTGCCCCCGTCTGTTCGATTTTGGAACTCGGGGAGGCGGGCGCTGTCGACGCTGACGGCGACCAGACGGAATCCCAGCTCGTCCTGTCGTGGGGCGAGTTCGCGCAGGGAGGGCATCTCGGCCTTCCAGGTGTCGCACCAGAAGGCCCAGAAGTTGAGCACGACGACTTTGCCCTGATAATCCGACAGCGAGACGCGCTTGCCCTGGGTATCGGCGAGGGTAAAGCTTTGCGCCTGACTGCCGATCGCGGGGCCGTCGGCGGGCTTTGCGGCGCCGGCTGTCTGTGCTGCCGTGACGCCGCCCAGCGCGGCGAGGGAGAAGAGACAGCCGGCGGTTGTGATCCGCCGGCAATGGGTGCGCGAACGCGTCATTTGATTTCTCCGATCTGAACGGTGGCGAGGCTGCTGTTGCCGCGTACTTCCGGGAAGTAAGTCAGGGCGGCGATGTCGGGCAGGATGCGATAGCGGCCTGGCGTTTCAGCGTCGAGGCGATAGGTCAGGCGCGTGCGTCCTTTGGGCAGGCGGTCGAAGAAGAAGACGACTTTGCTGTCGCGCACTTCCTGGCGGATGTAGCCGGCGTCCCCATTTTCGCAGAAGTCCACTGGATAGCTGCTTTGCCCGTCGCCGACGCTTTCGATCTGGCAGCCGGCTGGGACGGGATCTTCGATCATCACATGCCGGTAATCGGCGTCGGCGTTGATCTCCACCTCTACGTCAATCACTTCGCCGGAGGCGATGCTATTCGCCTGCGAGGGATCGTCGGAGGCGAACCGGAACTGGCGATGGACGCTTAGGCCGTGCGCTTCTGCTTTTGCCTTATCCGGCGGCGTCAGTGAGGCGACGACGCGTGAGACGTACAGCACGCCCGCGCCCTGCTTGTCCACGGTCAGCATTTGATGGCCCT
This sequence comes from Capsulimonas sp., assembly GCA_025963815.1. GTDB lineage: Bacteria > Armatimonadota > Armatimonadia > Armatimonadales > Capsulimonadaceae > Capsulimonas. The sequence continues at coordinate 1,624 of JAOQAA010000349.1, read as the reverse complement.
TCAGACGGTCCGGAGTGAGTGTCAGCGTCAAAGGCTCGCCGAACGCGCTGCTGGGCGTGGCGTCCAGCTGTTTGACCAGTTCGCCGTCCAGCATCACACGCGCCTTGTAGCTTGGCGTCAGTTCTTTGGTCTGGCTCATATACTGCGCGAGGGCGAGCAGGGATTCGGAGCTGCTTTTGGTCGTGCTCCAGGAGGCGCCGTCGCGGCTCGCCATCAGCCAGCGCACCGCGCCGGCAATATGCTCGTCGTGGGGGCGAGCCGCGAGCAGGGCGCGCAGGACGTGCGCGGTGGCGTCCACATCGTCGTTGCGCCAGCTGTATCCACCCTCCGTCGCGGACCAATGGGTGGTTCGGCCCCGCGTCACGGCGCTGCCGGCGAGCTCCTGGGCGACTGTGCCCGCCAGTCTCATGGAGCGATCGTCGCCAATATGCGCGAGAGCAAGGCAGAGCGACGCCAGACCGTAGGTGTCCAGATGATCGCGCAGCGGGAACAGATCGGCGAGCGGCTTCGCGGCGGCCGCCGGGCGGGCCTCGGCAAGCGTCGCCAGCCAGTCGGCGCGGATGGAGACGTCCTGCTGCTGTGATAAGAGGTTCAGCAAAGCGTCTGTCCCGCGCAGGATGCGCTGCTCATCCACGGTGTAGCCCGCCGCTTTTGTTCGTACGAGGGCCAGAAGGACATACGCCGTCATGTCGCCGTCAGTCTGGTCGAACTCCCACCAGTTCCAGCCGCCATCGGGATGCTGGTATCGATAGAGTTTCTGCAGCGCAAGACTAACATCCCGGTTGACGTCCCATGGAACGGTGCGTCCCGACGGGAGGCTGCGCAGCGCTTGGGCGATGGCGACATCGGGCAGCAGAGCGCTCGACGTCTGCTCCGCGCAGCCGTATGGATAAGACTTCAGATCCTGGACGGCGTCCAGCGCGGCGGCGGCGAGCGAGGGCGTCAGGGTCAGCGTGACCGTCGCGCCCGCCGGGAGATCGGCGAGGTTGACGGTTTCTTTCGCGTCGGCGTCCGTGAGCGCCGAGGCGCTTGCCGTGACGGTCTTCAGGCCGTCCGGGAATGCCGGTAGGGTGTTTTCAATCGCATCCTGTGCGTCGGTCCCGCCGTCCGCCGAGACGGTAAATCGTACGGAGGCGCGGTCGGTGATCTTGGCGCGCCAGTCGATCCGCTGGGAGCTGGAGGCCGCGATCTGCAAGGTCCGGTCGGCGTCGCCCGTCAGGGTCGCGCCGTGGGCGTCGATGTGGGCGCGCACCGTGCGGTCGGTCTTCGTATAGTTCTGGACGATGGCGCTGACGACGGCCTCATCCCCCTCGACATAGAACCGGGGCAGAGCCATGCGGACAATAAAGGGCTGTGTGGAGATCGTTTCCTGCGTCGTGCTCCCCACGGCGGTCTGCCCGGTGATCGCCCGCGCCGTCGCCCGCCATGTCGTCAGATTGTCGGGCATCGTGAACGAAACCTTCGCCGTCCCATCGGCAGCCGTTGTGACGATCGGGTTCCAGTACGCCGTATCCGCGAACTGGCGGCGCAGCCGGATATTTCCCGATCCCGGTGAGGCGGGCGAGGGGACCGTTTGATAGCCGCCGCCGCTGTACTGCGCGGCGAAGGAGAAGTCGGTTTGGAT
>JAOQAA010000338.1 GCA_025963815.1 Capsulimonas sp. | reverse complement strand
CCAATCCTGGGGGAGGAGATAATCGCAGTCAGCGCAATCATTTGAGAGCAACGAAGAACCAAGAAACGCTTTTGCCAACCTCCTCCCCCAGGATTGGGGGCTGGGGGCCGAGTCTTTGAACGGAATTATGAGAGAAGACTTCGCCAATAAAATAATCGCCGTACTCGGCCTCGCGCGCAGCGGGATGGCGTGTGCGGAGGTGCTGACGGCGCTGGGCGCGACGGTGCGCCTCTACGACAGCAAGCCGGAGGCTGAGCTTGCGGACGCTGTCCAAGCGGCGCGGGCGCTTGGGATTGAGCCTCGTTTGGACGGCGTCGCGGTGGACTATGCCGAACTGGATTGGCTGATCACAAGCCCCGGCGTGCGTCGCGATGCGTCGGTGCTGCAAGAGGCCGTGCGCGCGGGCGTTCCCGTATGGAGCGAGATCGAGGCGGCGTACCGTGTGGCGCGCGCGCCGATGCTGGCGATCACGGGCACTAATGGGAAGACGACGACGACGGCTCTGCTGGGCGAGATGGCTCGGGCGGCGGGGCGCACGACGTTTGTCGCCGGGAACATCGCCGCCGGCGAGATCGCGATGCCGCTGATCAAGGCGGCGTTCGAAGCCGCGCCGGAGGATGTGATCGTCGCCGAGATTTCTTCGTTTCAGCTGGAATGGATCGACACGTTCCGGCCGCGCGTCGCGGCGCTGCTGAACATCACGCCCGATCATGGCGATCGGCAGACGCCCGAGGAGTACGCGGCGGCGAAGTGGCGGATCTTTGAGAACCAGTCGGCGGGCGATACGGCGGTGCTGAACGCCTCGCTGCTCGGCGATCCGCGCGCGGAGCAGATCCAGGCTCGCGTGGAGCCTTTTGGCCGTGAGAATATCACCGAGAGACTTGCTGAGTTTGTCACAGTCGCCGAGCTGAAATTGATCGGGATGCACAATCAGGAGAACGTTCTGGCGGCGGCGCTGATGGCGCGCGCTTTCGGTCTGCCCGGGGATGCGGTCCGCAAGGCGGCGGCCGAGTTCCGGGGCGTCGTGCATCGATTGGAGCCGGTGGCTGAATTTGGCGGCGTGCGTTACATCAACAATTCCATGTGCACGAATGCCGACGCTTTCGCGCGCTCGCTTGAAGCAATCGAGCAGCCGAAGATTGTCATCATGGGCGGCGTGTTCAAGGGCGGTGAGCTGACGACGCTCGCGGAGGCCGTGCGGGCGAGCGATGTGTGGTCTGTCGTTCTGATCGGCCGTTCAGCGCCTCAGATCGACGATGCTTTGCAGAGTGTGGGTTACACGAAGACACATCAGGCGGAGAGTTTAGGGGCGGCGACAAGTTTGGCGCGTGATTTGGCGCGGACGGGGGACGTGGTCGTCCTCGCTCCGGCGTGCGCCTCGTTCGATATGTTCCGAGACTTCGAGGATCGGGGCGATCAGTTCAGGGAAGCCGTGCGGCGGCTGGAGCGGGAAGCGTAATGGATATCGCGAAGACAAAACCAGTTCTGGCCGGACCGTTCAAACAGCGGATGGATGTGATGCTGCTGCTGGTGACGATGATGCTCATCGGCCTCGGCATCGTCACCGTCTTCGACGCCTCCTATGCGCTGGCGATCGAGACACGCAATAGCGACGCCTTTTATTTTGTAAAGCGTCAGTCGCTATTCGCCGGGATCGGCGCGCTGGCGATGGTGCTGATGGCGTACATCCCATTCTGGCGCTGGCGCAAGAACGCCTTCCCGGTGCTCTGCTTCTGTGTCCTTTTGCTGATCGCGGTGTTTTTGCCCCACATTGGGCACGCCAAAAATGGCGCTCATCGATGGCTTGGTCCCGGCTCGCTGCTGTTTCAGCCGTCGGAGCTAGCGAAGCTGGCCCTGGTGATCTATCTGGCGCAGGTCTGCTCCGCCGGCCCCAAGCTCATGCGCAACTTCAAGCTCGGTGTGCTGCCCCCGCTGATGGTGATGGCGGTTGTCTGCGGCCTGATCGCCAAGGAGCCGGATCTCGGCACGGCGATTGTGCTTTGCGGAACAGGACTGGTGATGCTGTTTGTCGCCGGCGCCCGCTTAAAACCCATGCTGTCCGTGCTTGGCGTGGTGGCGGTCGCCGTCACGGGGTACGTGGTGACTTCCCCGTATCGTATGAGCCGGCTCGCGTCCTTTATGAATCCGAAAGCGGATCAGTTCGGAGACGGCTACCAGGTATGGCATGCGCTGCTGGCGCTTGGCTCCGGCGGGTTGACTGGGGTGGGATTGGGCGAAGGCAAGGAGAAGTTCTTCCTGCCGATGGCGCCGACGGACTTCATCTTCGCCGTCATCGGTGAAGAATGGGGAATGATCGGAACGATTGCGTTTCTGATCATCTTTACCTTGCTCGGTGCGCGAGGATACTCGATCGCGCACGGCACGAAGGATTCCTTTGGCTCCCTGCTCGCGGTGGGGCTGACGACGCTGGTGTGTTTGCAGTCGGTCATCAATATCGCCGTCGCAACCTCGTCGATCCCCAACACCGGCGTGCCGCTGCCGTTTATCTCGTACGGCGGGTCCTCATTGGTGCTGAACATGATCGGTATTGGGATCCTGCTGAATATCTCGAAATATCCCGAGGGGCGCGGCAAACCGGAAGAGCGCGCGCAGTCGCCGGGCGAAGAAGCCTTCGAACGCCGCTGGGACCGCGCGCCTTACGCGCCGCGTATTACCCCGGAAACCCTCTCGGCGTACGGCCGGGATGCGTCGCGGACAAGCGCCAAGGCTGAAGCGGATCGCCGGCGTCCTCGCACCGGCCCGGCGCCCGCGCCCAAGCGGGTGGACCGCGCCAAGAAGCGTCATGTGACGATTGACCGCGACGAATGACGACAACACCAAGCGCAATTAAGCGCGAACTGAGAATCTTAGTGACGGGCGGCGGGACCGGCGGGCATGTTGCGCCGGCCCTGGCGGTGATCCAAACGATCCGCAAACAATCCGAGGGCGCGGATTGGACTCCGATCTTCCTTTATGTCGGCAGCGCCGCCGGCGTGGAGAAGGATCTGGCGGCAAGCGCGGGCGTTCCTTTCGCGGGTGTCCAGAGCGGCAAGCTGCGCCGCGCCGCGCGCTGGTACGGCATGCTGTCCTGGAAGAACCTGGTGGATTTGTTTCGTACCCCGGTCGGGATCGGGCAGGCGCTGGGCGAGGTGAGGAGATTTCGTCCCGATGTCGTCTTCGCCACGGGCGGATATGTCAGTGTGCCGCCGGTAATCGCCGGCTGGTTGCTGCGCGCCCCCGTGCTCGCGCACGAGCAGACGGTGCAGGTGGGGCTGGCGAACCAGATCAACGCGCGATTCTCACGGCGGATCGCGCTGAGCTTCGAGGGCGCCCTGGACGAACTGCCGCCGCGTATTCGCGCGCGCGCGTTTGTCACCGGAAACCCGGTGCGCACAGTGATCTTTGGGGGCGACGCCATGCGGGCGCGCGATCTTTGCGGATTCGATCCGGCGGACGATGCGCTGCCCACGGTATATGTGACGGGAGGCGCTCGCGGCGCACGCAAGCTCAACCTCTCGCTGCTGGAGGCGCTGCCTACGCTGCTGGATAAGTGCCGCGTGATTCTGCAGTGCGGCCAGAACTCGGACTTCGAGACAGTAACGGCGCGCGTGCAGGAACTAAACGCTTCACAGGCTCGCCGTGTTTATGTGACGCAGTTTCTCGGAAGCGAGATCGGTGACATCTACGCCCTCGCGGATCTGGTCGTTGGCCGCAGCGGCGCGGGTACGGTGACGGAGGTTTCGGCGCTTGGGAAGCCGTCTTTGCTGATTCCCTTAGTACCGACGGGCGGCGATGAGCAGAACCGCAACGCGCGGCGCTCGGTGGAGGCTGGAGCGGCCGTGATCCTGCCGAACGTGGATCTGGATAGAGAGCGGCTTTCGTCGGAGATTTTGACGCTGATCGGCGACCGGGAGCGACTACGGACAATGGGGCAGGCGGCCCTGACCCTGGCGCGCCCGGACGCGGCGCGCGACCTCGCCGAAGCCGTCATCGGACTGGCTCGCGGGAGCGTTTGAAGGATATCAAAAGCATTTGAGTCGAATCCCTTTGTCAGGATTTGGGCCATTCGGGATCGCTGAACGGGTAAACTATAGGGACGAATGAAGCGCGGAGGATATCGCGCGGGCAAACAGAGCGGAGCGGCTTTGTCTGGCATCATGCGCGGCCGGAAGCTTGAAAGAGAAACTGGGGATTACTGTGAGCGAAACGATTCATTTTGTAGGCGTCGGCGGCGTGGGGATGAGTGGCCTCGCGCGCATCGTCGCTGCGCAAGGCGGCGCGGCGACCGGCTCCGACGCACGGGATTCGGAAACACTGGAAGCACTGCGGAAGCAAGGGGTACGCGCTGTTGCGGGACACCATGCGGACAATGTCAATGGCGCAACGTTGGTAGTTGTGTCGGCGGCGGTAAAGAAGGACAATCCGGAAGTGGTTGCGGCGCGCGCGCTGGGCATTCCGGTCATCTCCCGAGCGCAGATGCTCGGTCGATTGATGGACGGCTACAAGCGCAGTATCGCCGTAACGGGAACGCACGGCAAGACGACCACGACCGGCATGATCGCGATGGTGCTCGAGCAGGCCGGTCTCGATCCGACCGTGCTGATCGGCGGGGATCTGCCGGCTTACGGCGGCAACGCGCGCTTGGGCAAGAGCGATGTCTTCCTGACCGAGGCGTGTGAGGCGTACGACTCCTTCCTGGAGCTGAGCCCGCGCTACGCTGTCGTCACCAATATCGAATCCGATCACCTGGACTATTACGGCGATCTGGCCAACGTGCTGCGCTCGTTCCGCCGTTTTCTGACCCAGGTGTCGGATAAGGCGATCGTCTGCGGCTACGACGAGAATATCCGGACGATGCTGACGGACAAGACGGGCCTGCCGGAGACACTGAACTACGGTCTGTACGAGCATGTCGACGTACGCGCGACGAACGTCAATCTTGACGGTCTCACGCCCTCTTATGCGGTCCACTACAAAGGCGAGCGCCTTGGCGTGATTACGCTGGGGGTTCCCGGCATGCATAACGTCGCCAACTCCCTATCGGCGGTGACGCTGGCCCTGCAGCTCGGGATCGCCTTTGAGGATATTGCCGAGGGCCTGGCGAAGTTCACCGGCACCGGCCGGCGCTTCGAGCGCCTGGGCGAGACCTCCGGCGGCGTGCTGGTCATCGACGACTACGCACATCACCCGACGGAGATCCGCGCTACCCTGGCCGCCGCGCGCAACGGCTACCCTGGCCGCCGCGTCGTCGCCGTCTTCCAGCCGCATCTGCCGAGCCGTACGAACGACTTCAAGGAGCAGTTCGCCGAGAGTTTCCGGGACGCGGACCATGTGTTCCTGACGGATATCTACCTGGCGCGCGAACAGCCCATTGAGGGCGTGACCGGCGCGGCGCTGGCGGCCCTGACCGCCGATCGGCGCGGCGCGACGCACGTCACCTATGTGGCGGACAAGACGCTGATCCCGGCGCGCCTGGGCGAATACACAGCGCCGGGCGATGTCGTAATCGCTCTGGGCGCGGGGCATGATGTCCGGACCGTCGCCGAAGCGTTCGTCGCGCAGGGCCGCGAGACCCTGGTGGTGGCGCATTGAGCCGAATCAAAGTCTCCGTCCTGATGGGCGGCTCCAGCGCCGAGCGCGACGTTTCCCTTTCCACAGGCAAGCAGATCCTCAATGCGCTGGACCCAAATAAATACATCGTTTCGGCGATCGATACGGCGACGGGCAACCGTCTGCTGCCGGCCGCCCAAACCGCCGCCGGCCGCTCGCTGCCCGTCGTGAGCTTAACCGCCGATGTATACGCACTGACGCCCATGGATGGCGGCGCGGCGATCGAAGCGCTGCCCGAACTCTCCCGCGTACGCTCCGAAGACAAGCCCGATGTCGTCTTCATCGCCTTGCACGGTCCGGGCGGCGAGGACGGCAC
>JAOQAA010000364.1 GCA_025963815.1 Capsulimonas sp. | reverse complement strand
AAGTAATGACCGCCGATGGCGCGGGAGATCCGGCGGACCGCCTCGCTCTTGGCGGCGCCCGGAGGGCCGATCACCAGCACATGCTCGCCGGCTACGGCGGCCAGCGCGATGGACTCGACCAGGGCTTCGCGCTCGATCAATCCCTGTCCAGCGTCAGCAATCGCGGCGCGCAGCGCGGTCAGGGAAGAGGCAAGGGGATTTTCGCTCATCATAAGTACTCGTAGTATACCTGCGTGATGGAACCAAACCGGGGGTATCAAACGTTATCAATGACGGACGGGGATCGAATTCTCACGAGAGTTTAGACATAAAACGCCGGCGCGTATGAGCGCCGGCGAAAGAGAGGGATATTATGGCGATCGCGACATTTGGAGCGGGATGTTTTTGGGGCGTCGAAGCGGCGTTCCGGCAGACGCCGGGCGTCACCGCGACGGCCGTAGGATATGAGGGCGGACAAACGGAAAACCCCACCTACAAAGAAGTGTGCACGGATACCACGGGACACGCGGAAGTGGTGCAGGTTGAGTTCGACCCGGCGCAGGTTACCTACGAAGAGCTGCTGGCTGTATTCTTCGGCAACCATAACCCGACGACCTTGAACCGGCAGGGGCCGGATGTCGGCGCGCAGTATCGTTCGGCGATCTTCTACCATTCGCTGGAGCAGCAGCAGCAGGCCGAAGCGACGAAGGCGAAGCTGGAAGCGGCGGGAACATTCCCCAAGCCGATCGTCACAGCGATCGTCCCGGCGCAGACATTCTATATTGCCGAGGATTACCATCAGCAATACCTGGAAAAGCGTGGACTGGCGAGCTGCCATTTATAAATAGATACCGAGAAAAGGAGAGGCCGAAATGCCTCTCCTTTTTATTTATTTGTTTGAGCCATTGAATAATTGTTTCCGTCATGTTTCGAATTTATGTCATTACCCTAAAGATACTCTCCTAAAATACTAATAATAGAGGCGTTGGCGACCAACCATTTGCTTCTTGTTTTGGTATCGCCATGCTCTTTTCTGACATCAGTTGTCAGTGCATTGTTTTTAGGAGAATATCGTGTCCTTTTTTGCCAATTTGAAGATCGCTTACAAGCTTGCGGTCGGTTTTGGTTTCTGCTTGATGCTCTCGGCCGCGCTGACGGGGATTGCTGTCCGTCAGATGGCGGCTCAAGACCGCATCGCCGGCCTGATCGTTTCTGATTCCGTCATTGGTCTTCAAAATCTCAGTATCGCCTCCGGCGAGACGCGTCAGGTTCGCGTGCTGCAGTACCGCCACCTTCTGACGAAAAATGACGCTGAGAAGCGTGAGGTGGACACGTCGATCCGCGCATCCATCGACAAGGCCAGCGGCGCGATTAAGGCATACGCCGATACGGTGATAGATCCGGTGGATCGACAGAATGTTCTGGATCTCCAGAACAAATGGAATAGTTATTTAGGCTATCAGGAAAAGTTTCTGATCCTGAGCCGCCGCAATCAAACGGATCAAGGCGCTTTGCTGATGAACAGCGAAATGAAGCAAAGCTTCCTGGCAATGGCGGCCGTTGTCAATGATATGATCGAGTGGAATAAAGGACACAGCGCGGCTTACCATAAGAGCTCCAGCGACGCCTATCACAGCGGCGTGTGGCTCATGGGCTTCCTTCTACTCTCTTCCTTGATCCTCGGAGTCGTGTTTGCCTCAGTCATCACTCGCCAGATCGTGCATCCTTTGCGTCTTGTCTCCGAAGGTTATAACAATTTACAGCAGCACTGTATCGCCAATCTCACCGCATCGCTTTCGGCTCTGGCGAAGGGAGATTTGACCTGCAAAGTCGAGCCTCAAACGAAGCCCGTTGAAGTCAAGTCGCATGACGAGATCGGTCAGATCACCGAGACGTTCAACGCGATCCTTGGCAGCGTGCAGGGCGCCATTGCTTCTTTCAACGAATCGCAAGTATCGCTGATGGGCGTTGTCGGCCAGCTGCAGTCGGCGGCGGGGCGCGTGTCGCAATCGTCGGTTTCGGTTGTCAGCGCGGCCCAGCAGGTGGGTTCTGGCTCGGAAGAGATCAGCGCGACAATGGGCGAAGTGTCCAGCGCCAGCGAGCAGTCGGCGCGCGGCGCCAGCGAAGTCGCCCAGGGAGCCGCCAGCCAGGCCGTATCGCTTGCCAGCAGCCGCGAGCGCATCAAAAACCTGACCAGCTCCATCGATAGTGTCGTTCACAGCGCCGGGGAAGCCAGCGCCGCGGCCAGTGACGCCGCCGGAGCGGCTGAGCGTGGCGCGGGCACGGTCGCCCGATCGATCCAGAGCATTCGCTCCATCGAGCAGACGATCGACGCGAGCGCCGAGACGATGTCGATGCTCAGCGAGTCGGCTCGCACGATCGGTTCGATTGTCGAGACGATCAACCAGATCGCGGAGCAGACGAACCTGCTGGCCTTGAACGCGGCGATCGAAGCGGCGCGGGCCGGGGAGTCGGGCCGTGGGTTCGCGGTGGTCGCGGAGGAAGTGCGCAAGCTGGCGGAGCGTTCGGCGGTGGCGACTCGGGAGATCACGTCGATGATCGCGACGGTGCAGGAGCGCACGCAGGCGGCCTCGGCGGCGACGGCGAAGGGCCGGACCGAAGCGGCGACGGGCGTGAGCCTTGCGGGCGAAGTCGAAGCGGCTCTGGCGGAGATCGCGCGTCATGCGGCGTCGGTGGCGTCCCGGATCGCGGGGATCGACGAGGCGACGCGTCAAATGAGCCTGGAATCGAACCGGATCAGTGAGGAGATCGACGGGGTTGCGGCGGTGGTGGAGGAGAGCTCGGCGGCTGCGGAAGAGATGAGCGCATCGGCGGAGCAAGTCTCGGCGTCGATCCAGAGCGTTGCGGCGATGAGCGGCCAGCAGGCGCAAGCCGCCGAGAGCCTGATGCAAAGCTCCAGCGATCTTGGCGACGTCGCCGAAGCGCTGTCCCAGACCGTGCGCGGCTTCAAAATCAGCAATGCGCCGGATGCAAAGCTGACGCTTCTTAAAGCTGCGTAGTGGAGTTATGCGCCCCATCAAAATCAATCAGAGCTGCTCCGAAATCGGAGCGGCTCTTTCTGCCTTTCGAGTTTTTTTGTACGTTCATTCGCTAATCTTCCATTTCCCCTGAAGATCTTACTAGTTCATGCTGATAATAAACTCCGTGAACCGCTGCAATGTCGTTGGGATGCTGCCTGGCAGTTCTCAGATTTAAAGCAAGTCTGTGATAAGAAAATTCTAGGGGAAAAGAATGTCATTGTTTACCAACTTAAAGATCGCTTATAAATTGGCGATTGGATTCGGTTTTTGTCTGTTTTTGTCGGCCGCGCTCACGCTGGTGGGGATGCGCCAAATGGCGAATCAGCAGCGGGTCGCCGCGCTGATTTCATCGGATTCCGTCGCGGGGCTGCAGCAGCTTACCGTGCTCGTAGGGCAGTCGCGTCAGCTGCGAATCCTGCAGTATCGGCATATGGTGACCAAAGACGCCGCTGGAAGAAGTAAGGCTGAGGCGGATATGGCGGCTTGTATCGATACGATGAACGCCACCATTAAAGAGTACAGAGTCGGTACTACGGATCCTGAGGACATCAAGAACGTGGAGGACCTGAAGACCAAGTGGGAAGCATTTCTCCAGTACCAGGATCAGATCATTGCATTCGGCCGCGCCAATAATCTTACTGATGGGACGAAGCTGATGGCGGGAGAGATGAAATCACACTTCAACGCCATGACGGATGTATTGAACGCGATGACGGCCTGGAATAAAGTCCAGAGCGACCAATACGCACGCGCTTCCGCTGACGCCTATCATACTGGAATCGCGCAGCTTTCGGCCATCTTTGTGGTTGCTCTGACTCTTGGCTTTATCTTCTCGGTTGTCATTACGCGCCAAATCACTCGACCTCTTCAGGCAGTGACCGAAGGATACGCCAGTATCCAGAATAACTGCATCACAAGCTTGACAACGGCAATCGAAGCGCTGGAGCATGGTGATCTGACCGTGCGCGCCGAGGCGACGACGAAGCCGATTGAAGTGAAGTCTCGTGACGAGATCGGTCAAGTGACTGAGACGTTCAATACCATGGTGGCAAAGGTTCGGAGCTCGATCAGCTCTTTCGAGCGTTCGCAAGCATCGCTGACAGGGATCGTCGGCGAGCTGCAAATGGCGGCGGGACGTGTTACGCAGACCTCGAATTCCGTCTCCAGCGTGGCGCAGCAGGTCGGTTCGGGCTCGGAAGAGATCAGCGCGACGATGGGCGAAGTGTCCAGCGCCAGCGAGCAGTCGGCGCGCGGCGCCAGCGAAGTCGCCCAGGGAGCCGCCAGCCAGGCCGTATCGCTTGCCAGCAGCCGCGAGCGCATCAAAAAC
>JAOQAA010000360.1 GCA_025963815.1 Capsulimonas sp. | reverse complement strand
CCCCGGCTCCGCGCCTTCCACGTAAAACGGCCCGGTCATCGGATTGCCGCCCGTCGCCTGCCGCACTCGGTCCATATCGTAACCGGCAGCGTCCAGCGTCGTCGTCACAACGGAGTTGCCGTCGGCGATGGATAGGACTGGCGGATGCGCGCCGAGTGTACTGTAGTAATGAGTAGGAATAAATGTGTGTTTGCTCATGGTTGATCCTGCACTTTCCGCGAGCCAATCGGCGAAGCTTTATGGAGACGCTGGTAGAGGTCCGTCAGCATTCGGTGAGGACGAGGAGCTTCAGGATCCAGTTGGATCGCCAGCTTCAGTTCATGAATGGCCCTTTCGGGATCATAACTTTCGACGGAAGGATTCTCATAGACAGTACCCAAAAGTTCATGGACATGGGGATCGCTGGGCTCCTGCCAAGCGGCTTTCCGAAGAAGCGCAATGCCCTCAGGCATCTTGTTGCCGAACTGCCATAAGAAGTAGCCGCATTCCATATTCGCGACGGGCGACTGCGGATTGAGCCGGACGGATTTCTCAAAACACGCAGCTGCAGTTTGAAACAAGTCATTACGGAAGATCCACTCGTAGCGCGCCTGCAATTCCGGCATCATACCGTCAATGCCCAAGTATTCCGCAGCGAGCCCGCGCAGTAGATTGGCGTCGAAGCCGTTCTGATCACGCCGCCACTTCTCCGTATACTCATCATAGGCAACGTCAATCACATGGGAGTATCTTGCCCGCTTCAGCAGTTCACGCTGATAAGGCGACTGAATCGGTGTTTCTCGAATTGCTTGCCGCATCGCATTCTGGGTGACTGATTCGCGCGGGCGCTTCCACACCGCCAAGGCAATCGCCGCGAAGGCGAAGCCTATGAACAATATTATTGCGTAACGTCGAAATTTCATGAATCGAATATCCTATTTCCGCTATTTCTCCGCGATAACATCCTGCGAAGTGGCGTCGGCCGAGACGTTGGAATCCGTGGAGGACGCGCTGGTCACATGAACGGTGGCGGTAATGTCGGTCGCGGGAACAGGAAAGCGCATCACGATCGCGCCTGGATTCGCGAAGTGCGCCTTGAGATAAGTCTGTGTGTAATACAGGCGATCATTGCGGCCTGCCGTCACCCAGCGAAACACGCCGCCTGCTGAGTTTGGCGCATTGCCGGCATCATCGTTGAGGATCGACGTGCAGATCGGGCAAGTGGGATCCGTCGTCGTCCATGCCTCAGCAACAGGCGACGGCCCCGACGGCTGAGAGCCCGGAGACGAGCCGCCAGCCGGAAACTCTGTCCGATAGTTAACGGAGCCGTCGGCGGACGTAATCGTCGCCACTCCCGTGGCGCTGGTAACAGTGAGCTGATATCGTCCGCCGTGAGAGTGGTTCAGAGAGAGAAGCGTCGGCCAGACGCCCGGAGAACTAGGCTTCCAAGTGGCCGTCCAATAGCCCTCGCGGGACGCCTCCGCCTGAACCGTGGAGCCCCCCGCGACCGAGCCCTGAATATCCGCCGACGCATCCATAACGCCTTTTGCGCTGGTGGCCCTCGCGGACATGGCAAGTGTCGATTGCGGCGCCCGGGCCGAGCTTGCCTTTCGCTTGTAAATGATTGCCCAGTAGCCAGGCTGAACTTGCGGAGTAACAAACGCCGTTGGAGCGGAATAGCGGGATTCTTTATCGCCCATGGACGCCGTCACGACATATCGATAATGCGTTCCATTGTAAATCGCCGTGTCGGCAAACCCTGTGTCCGCGTTTCTGATCCAGCCGACGGGCGTATATTTGCCGTCATCGACATGGTACACAGTGTAAGCCGTTGCACTTGCGACCGCAGACCACGTGAGGACCACGACATGGTTCCCTGGGGTAGCGGTGACGCGCGCCGGACCGCCGACCGGAGCTACTGTCACCGTCACCAAACGGTTCGCGGACTGACCGGCGCCATCTGTCACCTTGACTTGGACACGATATTTCCCAGCCTTCGGAAAGACCGCAGAAATAGTGGAGGCGTTCCTGCCGTTTGGAAACTGAATAGGAGCCGGCGCAGATCCAGCGGCCGACCATTGATAAGTCAAGACTCTGTCCGCGAAATCGCTTTCCACCTCAACGCCTAACAAGGTAAGGACGTTTTCCGTAGGATGCTGGGAACCAAGCGAGACAGCCACAATTTTCGGAGGTTTGGGCGGAACAGACTCAATTTGTTTCCAATCAGGAGTGGATTCGCCGGGAGCCACCCATATCTCTCCCCTCCCTTTCATGCGCGCCTGTTCGGACGGCCAGTCTGGGTGTGCTCTTTCGTATGCGGTCACCTTTTCAATCCGCGCGATTGTACCCTGGGCATACTCCTTCAGGTCTTTGTCCGCAATCTCCCTTTGCACAAAGATTTTGTTCCAGCGTATCGTCTCCGCGCCATCGTTCTGGTCAAATGTCCGCATCCAGCACTCGTAATGGACACTCGCGATAGTAGCGTACACCCGAGGATTGTTAGGATGCCTCTTCACCAGATCCGTTGCGTAGTGGAGCGCCTCCTCTTTGTTCTGAGGAGACTCCCAAGCATTCAAATGATGAATAAGCTTTGTCTCCACCCAGCCATCCTGTGGATCTTTCGCGAGCAGCCGTTTCCCCAGAGTCCGATAGGCGCCGTTATCCACAATATCCGTCGGCGAACTCAAATACCTTAGGCGAATATAGTCATAAGACTGCGGGTCTTTGGCGTGCACGATAACCGAGTATGTGTCAGTATTACTCGTGTAAATTCCTGGCTGCTGGTAAGCTGCCGCGAGTTGAGTATAGAGCCAGCGATACATCGACACAGGGTTTTTCTCATCCCAATGGTGCACTCTCTCATAGTCGTCAATATCCCGCGTCTGAATTTGTCCGCGCGCCGCCAAGCCATCTATTTCGGCTCGTATCGCGGCGTAAGGCTTGTTATTGCCCGTCCATTCCTCGGTAAGCCAGCCTTTGTCTCCCGCAGTCTGGGTTCTTCCCGGCGATGGCGTAGTGACATTCCGCCAGTAGAGAGAAGCAAACTTAGGTACGCGCAGAGCGAGTGCGGCGCCGCAAAGCACTACGGCGCCGACGATAAGAAAAAGCCTGGTTTTAGTTCTGAACATGAAGTTTCCGGTTTCGAGCAGCAGTCAACAATGTGCTAATATTTTACCACATTTATATGGAAACAAGCAGTCTCCCCCATAGGGTGGATATCACTATGGGGGAGACTGCTTGTTTCTTTGCCGCGCTGTTTAGGCCGGCGTTTCGAAGTTTACGCCAGTGTTTGCTGGATGAAGGCGATATCGTCGGCGGTCAGGGTGCGGCCGTCGGCGGCGAGGTTGCATTTGGCCTGGCGCTCATTGCGGAAGCCGGGGATGACGCAGGCGACGCGCGGCTGGGCGAGAATGTAGTTGAGCGCGACGGAGGCGAGATCCTCGGTGGTGACGCCGAACCGGGCCTTGAGCGCTTCGAGCTTGGGCTTGAGGGCGGCGATGGCTTCCGCGCCGAAGGCGGAGCTGTCTTTGCGATGGTCGCCAGGCTCGAACTGGGGCGGGTTCTCGGGGTTGTACTTGTCGAGCAGGCGCGCCTGGGCGAGCGGGCTGAAAGCCACAAAGGTCATGCCGTGCTCTTCGAGCAGCTTGCTGACACGGGAGCCAGGGCGGACGAACTGGTCATCGAGCGCGTGCGCCCAGCTTTGCAGCACTTGCGGCTTGACGACGGGGACGACGCGCTCGAAGTCATCGGCGGAGTACGCCGACTGGCCCTTGACGCGAACTTTCCCTTCAGCCACCAGGGCGTCGAGCGTGGCGGCGGCTTCGGGCAGGTATTTAGCGTCCGCGCCAAAGTCGCCGTGGTGGAAGTAGTAAACGTCGATGTAGTCGCGCTTTAAGTTGATCAGCGACTGCTCGCACTGGTGACGGATATGCGCTGGCTCGTAGGCGTGCTCGGCTGTTCCGGGGAAGTGGCCGATCTTGGTGGCGATCACATAATCGTTGGTTTGGACGCCGAGCTTGTCGAAGACGCGCGCGAGCATCCGCTCTGCCTTGCCGTTGCCGTAAACATCGGCGTTGTCGAAGTGGTTGACGCCGGCGTCGAGGGCCGCCTTGATCCCCGCGACGATGTCGTCCTCATCCACGTTCGCCCATCCGTTGGGGCTGCCGTTGACCCAGTTCAGACCGCCCATTGTCCAGCAGCCAAAAGATATTTCCGAGACATTGACGCCGCTTGCGCCCAGGGGTCGATAATTCATTCGTGACTTCCTTATCCAACCGAAAAGATGTACGGCGGCGTGACCGTCCGTCCTCGGGATTCTACCTGACGGAAGAGTTTTCATGCGTATTGTCGACGCGAGGCGCGGCAAGTACTTTACATCCTTGAGATAAATGATATAATAGGTCAGGCTCCGGCGTCCGTGAGTAAGTCCCCCATGACCCATCACGCCCCCGGCGAACATCCACGGAGCACGGAAAAGGTTTCTTTTTGAAATACGTAACCCTTCAGCGATACCGAATGGCCGGAATGGCCGCGCTCGGAATATCGATTGTCGTGATCGCCGGATGCGGCGGCGGAGACAGCGGCGGAAACAACGGCGGTTCATCGGACGGCGCAACAACGGGCTCCACCCCAGGAACGATCAACGGCATCGTGATCACTCAGGTAGACCCGAACAGTGTTCCTTTGAACGCTGGGCGCATCATCACCATTTCAGGCACAGGCTTCGAATCCCGGGACGCCACGGGCGCGATCATGCCGGTCACCGTGCATCTCGGAACACAGTTCGCCAATTCGACGGTGGTCTCCGATTCCACGTTAAATGTCGTGACGCCCGGCGGCGCACACATCGGCACGGTGGACGTTCGCGTACTGAACGCGAAAGGCGTCAGCGCGATTACTCCCAATGACCAACTGACATACACCCCAGCGGTCTCCACCACCGGAACGACCACGGGGAGTACGACGGGAACCACTACGGGTACTACCACCGGAACAACCACGGGCACGACGACCGGGACCACAACGGGTACGACTACCGGAACCACAACGGGCACTACCACCGGGACGACGACGGGCACAACAACAGGAACGAGCACCACCGGAACGACAAGCGGTCCGCCACCGCCGCCTACGGCCGGGGCGTAATTGCAGTCGTCGGCTCCGTTGACAAAACGGGGCCGACGGCGCCATAATACATTCAACTCAATAGCGCAGCATGACGTTCTTATCAAGAGTGGTGGAGGGACCGGCCCGACGAAACCACAACAACCACCCCGCCCGGGGAAGGTGTTAATTCCGGCGCCGCATTTTCGATTCGAGAATGAGGGCGCGAGATAAGACAAGCGAACGAAAACTTCTCCCGCTTGCCTCACGAAAACTTGATAGCCCGGCCGCTGCTCTCAATCTGAACATCGCTTGAGAGGAAGCACATCCATGTCCGACATCAAACTCTTCACTTCGGAGTCCGTTTCCGAGGGCCATCCCGATAAACTCGCCGACCAGATCAGCGACGCCATTCTCGACGAGCTGCTGCGCCAGGACCCCACAAGCCGCGTCGCCGTGGAGACCCTGCTGACGCGCGGCCTCGCCGTCATCGCCGGCGAAGTCACGACCAAGGGCTATGTCGAAATCAGCGACGTCGTGCGCAAAGCCATCAATGAAGCGGGCTACACCAAGACGGCGTACGGCTTCGATGGCGACACGACCGGCGTCCTCGTCGCGCTGCAAAAACAGTCCCCCGACATCGCCGCCGGCGTCGATGAAGGCGGCGTGGACGAAGCGCAGGGCGCGGGCGATCAGGGCATGATGTTCGGCTTCGCCGTCAACGAGACCCCGGAGCTGATGCCGCTGCCGATCACCATCGCGCACCGCCTTACCGGCCTCTACGCCCAGGTCCGCAAGGACTCCAGCCTCGGCCTGCGCCCCGACGCCAAGAGCCAGGTCACCATCGCCTACGACCGCGCCACCGACAAGCCGCTCTACATCGACACCATCGTCTTCAGCGCCCAGCACGATCCCGAGCTGACCCGCGCCGATGTTCAGAAGCTCGTCAATGAGCTTGTCATCCAGCCGGTGCTCGCCGACTTTGAGAAGTACGTCACCCAGGAAATCAAGTATCACGTGAACCCGACGGGCATCTTCGTGATCGGCGGCCCGCAGGCCGACACCGGCGTCACCGGCCGCAAGATCATCGTGGACACCTACGGTGGCTACGCCCGCCACGGCGGCGGCGCCTTCTCCGGCAAGGACCCGAGCAAAGTCGACCGCAGCGCCGCCTACGCCGCGCGCTTCATCGCCAAGAACATCGTCGCCGCCGGCCTCGCCGAGCGCGTCGAGATCCAGTTGGCCTACGCCATCGGCGTCGCCCAGCCCGTCAGCGTCCTCGTCGAAACCTTCGGCACCGGCTCCATCTCGGACAACGAGATCAGCAAGCGCGTCCAGACCGCCTACGACCTCACGCCCCGAGGCATCATCAGCCTGCTGGACCTCGTCAACCCGATCTACACCCAGACCGCCAAAAACGGCCACTTCGGCAACCCCGCCTTCGGCTGGGAAAAGACCGACCAGGCGGCGAAGCTGGCGTAACCACCTCTCGCTTTCACGCCCCTCTCCTAATTTCCGGGAGAGGGGCTTTTGATTTGGAGGCAAGCGCCCTCATCATGAAACTCAGCAGTTACTTCAAGTCGCCCCACCTGTTATCAGCCTTGGACGCCTACCGCTCATCCGTACCCGAAACCTGGACATTGAGCCATCGCCTCGAACTCTATTCCTACGCTGAAATCGCATTCAACTCATTAGCGTCCGCTACCGAGAAGGAGCAAGCGTTCACAAAAATCTATCAGAATCTCACTTCGTATTGGGGTGTTTTTCGTGGGACCTCCCTCTCCGAACGCTGGTCCGCTGAAACGCTATACAGCGTTCTGACGACGGAGTGTTTGCCGTGCGGAAGAAGTTCAGGTCTATCGCTCGCAAGCATCACCGACAGCAGACAGAACCCTCAAATCAGCGCATGTCTAAACGCGATTGGGAAGCTAAAGGCGACGAAGAATTATCCCTCGGTTTACCCCTGGATGGCTGCCGCCAAATTCCTGCACTTCTTCAATCCCGAGCTATTTCCAATTTACGACACCGCCTTCATGTGGAACCGCGTCGCCAACGGAGCATTCAAGCAGGACTATGCGGAGTACTGCGGATGGAATGGGTTCAAGCGGACAGAGAATTCAGCACGCTTCAATTTGCAATACACGCTGTGGGCGGCGGAAGTAATGAGCAAGAGGGACGACGATTGTATGGCGATCTTCGCGCAGTGGGTGGCGGAGCAGGTGAAGGGTGAGGATGGACTGGCGGACGTGGTGGGGGATCTGGAAACCTACTACGCGGCGGCGTTTGAGATGGTGGCGATAGGGGCGGCGAAAATTGAAATGCCGTGGTAGTGGGATTACTTCTCACAGCACCACCACGCGCCCACCCGGCAACGTTCCGGCCGGCCAGTTCCCTTGAAAGTAGTACGGAGCCAACGAACACCAGAAGCCGGGCGTGTCTAGCATGATCTCGATGGCCGCGCGGCGCATGGCGAAGGCGGCCGCGCCGCGGGCGGCGTTGGTCAGATCGTCCGGACCGAAGTGGAGCAGCGGGTGATCGACCATTGTTCGCAGGGACACGAGGGTGAGCTTGTAGACTTCGAGGCCGGCGGCGCGGGCTTCGGGTTCGCGGCCAAGAGATTGGGCGAGGGCTTTGAGTTCGTCGAAGGTCATGGGGTGATTATACTTTACATAGTTTGTCAGAAATATGTATGTGTTTTTCTGACAAATTATCGGGTATGATTTGGATGAGGCAAGTAGTTTATGGAAGCGATTCGAGAGAAATTGGAAAACCGGATTCAGGAGCGCGGACGTGGGACGGTGTTTACGCCACGTGAGTTCTTGGAGCTTGGCAGTCGGGCGGCGGTGGACCAGGCTCTTTCACGACTGGCGCGGCAGGGGAAAATCCGGCGGTTAACACGTGGTGTTTACGATTACCCGCAGGTTAGCGAGTTTTTGGGGTTGGAAGTAAGCCCTACACCCGAAGTCGTGGCGCGAGCGGTGGCGCGCAAAACAGAAGGACGACTGCAATTGACGGGCGCGCAGGCCGCGAATGTGCTGGGTTTGTCGGAGCAGGTTCCGGCGCGTGTGGCGTATCTGACGGATGGACGCTCGCGGCGTGTCAAGATTGGCAAGCAGACGATTGAGTTCCGTCATACCGCCGCTCGGTATATGGCGATGGAATCGAAAGTTGGAGCGCTGGTGGTTCATGCGCTCCGTCATTTAGGCGGCAAACATGTGGACGAGACAACGGTTCAGCGGCTGCGAATGACGCTCTCGGCAGAGGATAAGCAGTCTCTTGCGAAGGACGCCCGTCACGCCCCCGACTGGATACGGACGGTGATTGCGCAGGTTGTCGAGTAAACCCAGGAGCGAAAAATGGATCGGATTGCGGCGGCGAATGCGGCGGATCGTGCGGCGCTCTTTGCGGAAACGGTGAATCGATTGGGTTTATCGTCTGCAATTGTTGAGAAAGACTTTTGGGTGTGCTAGGCGCTTGCTCGGATCTTCCGTATCCCCGAACTCAGAGCGCAATTGATTTTCAAGGGCGGTGCGTCGTTGTCTAAAGTGTTTGGGATCATCGAACGCTTCTCCGAAGACATCGACCTATCCGTACGGCGCGATACGCTCGGCTTTGGCGATGAGAATGAACCAGAGTTAGCACCGAATAATACTCAGCAAAAGAAACGATTGGATGCCCTGCGAGATGCGTGTCAGCAGGCCGTACGTGATCGCCTGCTCCCGAGGATACATATATCTTTTACGGAGATATTAGGAGCATCGGATGGCGCAAGTCCATGGGATCTGAGTATCGATCCCATGGACTCATACGTGTTGCTCTTTACCTATCCCAGCGTACTGAATCCGTCGGAACAACAGGAAGCTGCTTATATCCGTCCGGTCGTCAAATTGGAAATGGGTGTTGGTTCCGATCCCTACCCAATCGGCATTCATACCGTCACCAGTTACGCAGCGCTTGTATTCCCCAGTGTGTTCCAGGAGCCGAACGGCGAGGTGGTAGCGCTGGAGGCAGAACGGACATTTTGGGAAAAGGCGACGCTACTCCACGCGGAATTTCATCGCTCTCCGGAAAAGGCAACGCCTCATCGCCTATCCCGGCACTTCTCCGATCTGGCGCGCCTCGCGAAAAATCCGATGGCCGCAAACGCCTTATCGGATGTGGCGCTGCGCAAACGCGTAGTGGAGCATAAGAGTTTTTTCTTCCGATCCAGCAGTGCGCATTACGAGACAGCAGTCCCTGGCTCGTTTCATCTCTTACCTGTCGAGGCTCGCAAAGACGATTTGCAGCGCGATTATCAAAGTATGCGGGAAATGTTTCTGGAAGAACCGCCGTCATGGGAGTCCATATTGCAAGTGATCGGTGAATTAGAGAGCGCAATCAATAATCTTCCAAAATAACTCTGTCACCGCGTAGTCATAACGCGACAGCCGCCTACTTCTCCCCCACCAACTCCAAATACCCCATCGCCTGCGGCGAGATATGCGGGCAGCCCCAGCGAACGGGCGACCAGTTCATCGCAATCAGCGGCCGCTTGCCGCCATTAGTCGCCGATGGATATTCGTAGCGCAGGAAGTTGGCGCGCAGGGTCATGGGGGCGAAGTGGTCCAGGCCGAGGCGGCGGAGGGTGGGTTTGGCTGGGAGGGCGATGTCGACGGTCCAGCCGGTGGCGCGCTTGCCGGACTTCTGGAGGGTTGCGGCGGTCCGCAGGCCGTCGAGGGACCAGGAGAGGTCGCGCCAGAGGTCGCGGTCGCGCAGGGCTGGGGTGAGGATGAGGTCGGCGTCGGAGGCGGGGTCGGCGGTGAGGGTCATCACTTGGTCGAAGGTGACATTGCTGGGGCTGACTTCCAGCTCGATCCACTGACGCGCGTCGCCCTTGACGTCGAGAAACATCTCGACGCAGTCGCCTTTGTAGATCGGATCGTCATGGGTCTTGTAAGGGGAATAGATTTCGGTGGATGTGCAGAGAAAGCGTATGTAGAGATAATCGGAATCCCAGAGCAGTTTGACTTGCGTGGGAAGCGCGGTGAGGCCATTGGCTTCGGGGCCGAGGGAGAGCGGCAGGGAGGCGATGGTCGGCGCGTCCGCCCATGCAGGGTCCGCCGGCTCCGCGGACACCCGCAGCTTTGCCGGCGCGGGTGTCACGGCGAGATATGGGCGTGGGTCGGTATTGGCGGCGTGTGAGACTGCGCCTAATGTGAGGAGAGCCAGCAGAAGAACGAGAACTTGTACTCCGAATGCCGCCCGAAATTTGGGTAGAATGCCGCTATGAAACGAACGATGCTTCCTCTGCTTGGACTTCTCATGTTTGCCACAGCCCTTCCCGCACTCGCCGATGACGGCGGGATTTCCTTCGGCGGATCGCCGCGCCTTCTCGCCGGACACAAGACCGTCGCAATGGAAAGCGAAATCGTGACCATGGATGTGGGCGAATACACGGTGAAGACGCACTGCCGGTTTGTCTTCAAGAACCACGGCCCCGCCTGCGTCGTACGCATGGGTTTTCCCGACCGGGGACGCGGCGAGAAGGCCTTTCAGGACGATTCCGGCAAGCCGGCGAACCCCAAGGGGACATTCCATTCCTTCACCTCAAAGGTCGACGGCAAATCGGTTCCCACAACGATTGCTCAAGACGCCGCGAATAATAGCGATGTCTGGCACGCAAAGACCGTCAAATTCGGGACCAACCAGACGCATATCGTCGAGGACGATTACACGACGGATATCGGCGGCCAGATCACGGACCACAACAGCGCTGTCCTGCAGACGTTCTATGTGCTGCACACCGGATCGTCATGGCGCGGCGCCATTGGCCGCGCCGAGGTCATCGTGCGATTCCACCATCCGAAGATCCCCGGCCCGATCAAAGCCATCGATCTGCGCAAGATCGGGAATCCGGACGCCGCCACCGTGAAACTGGCTCCATACGGCAAAAACGCCGTCGCCTGGCGCGGCCCGTCCACGCCCACCGTCTCTGGAACGACCATGCGCTTCGTCCGCTCGAACTTCAAGCCGCAGTATGTCGACGACGTTATTCTTTACTTTGGAGACACCAAGGCGGGAGGATAGCTCACGCCGACAGCATCGTCACAATATCCGGCTTATTGTGCGCGTAATCCACGGCTGATTGGCCCTTCGCATCGCGCAATGTTCGGGTGGCGCCATGATCTAAATACAGCTGTACGAGCTCTCCGTAATCGCCGCCTGCGGCGCGCATCAGCGGCGTCACCCCTTCGTTGTCCTGCGTGTTCACATCCAAGTCAAGGCTAAGCAGAAGCGATTGAATCTCAAACCCGTATCGCCATGTCCAGCCATGGATCAAATTCAAGCCCGTCATGCCCTGATCATCGATCAGGCGTGGGTTCGCGCCACGCTCCAGCAGATGCTGCACCTTGTCCATTCTTCCGCCCCAGATCGCACGCATGAGCGCCGAGCGGCCCTTTGAATCCTGTTTATCAATATCGGCGTCAGCCGCGAATAAACCGTCCAGATCCGGATTATTCGCCGGCAGTCCGTACTCCTGCAGCAAAAGAACAATCTCTGTCCAGCCGACTCGCGTCGCCTCCCTCTCGGCGGCGGACACTCGCATTGGCGGGATATCGTCGACCTTCTTTTGGATAGAGCCAAAAACATTGGCCCCACGATCCAGCAAAAGACGCGCCACGACGGCTTGTCCTGTCATCGCGGCGGCGCTCAGCGGCAAAAGATTATCGATCGGCATATTCGGATCGGCGCCCGCCGCGAGAAACATCGTCACTTTGTTCATATCCCCAAGCATAATCGCTTCCAGCAAGCCGACGGGCGGCGTCATTTGCGCCAGATAGGAAGCAACTTCCCGATGTCCTTTTCTCGCAGCCATCGCCAGAGGAGTACGCCTGCCAGTTCCTCCAACGGGCCTGACATTCGCCGCGCGCTCCACAAGCATCTGAACGGTTTTCAGATTCCCGCCGGACGCGGCGATACCGAGCAGAGAACCATAGCCATGAACGGCGTATTCGACGGATACTCCAGCGTCTAAATACTGACGCAAAACATCTGTTTCTCCCAGGAACGCCGCTTCGGGCGGTCCAACCGTGGCTCCCGCCTCCCGGAACAGCGCCGCCATCTCCATGTCGCCGCGAGAGGCGGCAATGAGCAAAGGCGACTGCCAATTCGGGTTTCGGGGGTTGTTCACTTCGGCGTTACGAGCCAGCCAGTAGCGAGCAACCTGCACATCTCCAAACACTGCCGCCGACCAAAGGTGTGTGTGAAGTCGATAGCGGCGGCGTGACTCGGGCGTTTCATTCATAGTCATTGGCAATTACGAAGGAGCTTTCTCAAGCGGCGGCAGGCGAATTTTGCGCTTCGTTTCGCAGGGCCTGACGCGCGGCCAGGCGTCGCCGCATCGGCGCGTCGATTCCATGATACACGAGAACGGCGGCAAGGAAGCATCCAGCCACGACCATCAGCGCGGGGTGGTGCTGACCGCCGGAGCAGAGCAGGACTAAGATGGGCCAGTGGACGACATAGAGGGGATAGCTGAGTTCGCCTAAGTATTGCAGCGTCTTTTGACCGCCAGCTCGCAGCAGGCCAAGCTTTGGCGGCCAGAGAAGAGCGGCGGCGACCAGAAGATAAATGGGGATTGCCAGAATCGGCGTCGGCGGCGCATAGAGGAGCAGCAGCGGCGCGGCGGCTACGAGAAGCAGGCGCATCCAGATCTCGCGTCCATGCTTGTAGGCCAGGAAGCCCAGCAGCCACGACCAGAGCAATAAGAACGCCGAGAGGCCGTTCATATTGTACGCCCAGTCCCCCGCGCCCAGGCGAGAGCGGCCGACATACGCCAGCGCGGACAGTCCGACCAGAGCAAGCAGATGCCGAACGCGCAGCTTGGCGAAGAGGGGCGCGAACAGATAGTAAAGCGCCTCGACCGCCAGCGACCAGAGCGGTCCATTCGTCTCGATGCGCCGAACCGTAATCCCCTGGAGAAAAAAGGCGTTCCCCAGCAGATCCCAAAGGCTCCCCGGCGCGCCGATCTTCTCCGCGTGCGTCGTCACGACCGGTCCCCAAACCATAAAGGGAACCAACGCAAGCAGCAAACCCACGAGATAGACCGGATAAATCCGGTCCAGACGACGCCGATAGAACCCTTCGGGATGACGCACGCTATGGGCGATGCTAAAGCCGCTGATCAGAAAGAACCCGATCATCGCGACTTGATAGCCCATCAAACGCAGCGGCCCAAACACGACAAGCGCCGCCCCCATATGGCGCGCATGGCTCGCCAGCACGATGGTCGCCAGCAAGAAGCGCAGCCCCGCCAAAACCGCCCACTGCCCCACGCGACTTTCCCGGTTCTCTGTCTGCAATGAAATTTGTCTCCCTGCCGATTATATCTCAGTTGGCTGGCAATCGCAAACTTCGACGCGATTCCCGCCGCCTCCAGGTAAAACGAGTATAAGACGAGACATCAGGATAACGACCGCGAAGGATACTCAAAATGCACGCAGCACTGATAGCCGCCGGGCTTTACTCTCTTGCCGTCGGCCCCGTCAATACGTTCTTCTTGGACTCCTCCGACGGCTGCGTTCTCATTGACGCCGGATTTCCGAGCAGCGCGGAGAAGATTTTGCAGGCGATCCAAGAATTGGGCAAGCAACCCAAAGACGTTCGTCATATTATCTTGACACACGCACATCCCGACCACATCGGCAGCTTCGCCGCGCTCAAAAAGGCGACCGGCGCGGACGCCTACATGCATCCCCTCGACGCCCCCATCGCCATTGCAGGAACGGGCTTCCGCCGTCTGTATCCCGCGCCGGGGCTGTTCAGCCACATCGCTATCCGCGCGCTTGCCCTAGCGGCGCAATCCGTGGAGCCTGCATCAATTGAACACGAAGTGCGCGACGGAGACGTGCTGCCGATCGCCGGCGGCCTGACCGCCATTCACGTTCCCGGCCACTGCGCGGGCCAGATCGCGCTCCTGTGGCCCCAGCACGGAGGCGTACTCTTCGCGGTGGACACGTGCGCCAATATGATGGGATTGGGACTGTCCATTGGCTATGAAGATCTGGAGGAAGGAAAACGCAGTCTGAAAAAACTGGCGCAATTAGATTTTCAGATCGCATGCTTTGGACATGGGAAGCCGATCATGCGAAATGCTTCTTCCCAGTTTCGAGCGAAATGGGGATGATGGCAAGGCGCGTTATTTTTCCAGCCCGCGCCGCAGGCGTTTGGTGTTGAAGACGACGCTGAGGCTGCTGACGAGCATGGCGGCGGCGGCGACGACGGGGGGGGCGAAGCCGGCGATGGCAATGGGGATGCAGACGGCGTTGTAGAGGCAGGCCCAGAAGAGGTTTTGGCGGATGATGGCGGCGGTCTTGCGTGAGATGGTGAAGAGGTCGGCGAGGCGGGTGAGATCGCCTGAGAGCAAGGTGATATCGGCGGCGCGCTGGGCGATTTCGGTCCCGGAGCCGAAGGCGATCCCGACATTCGCCTGGGCGAGCGCGGGAGCGTCGTTGACGCCGTCGCCGACCATGGCGACCA
Source organism: Capsulimonas sp. (assembly GCA_025963815.1). Taxonomy (GTDB): domain Bacteria; phylum Armatimonadota; class Armatimonadia; order Armatimonadales; family Capsulimonadaceae; genus Capsulimonas. The sequence goes on along the minus strand of JAOQAA010000360.1, from coordinate 5,026 downwards.
CCGTGGCGCCATCGGCTTCCTGGGCGGCCTTCAAGTGGGCGACTTTGGCTTCGGGACGCATCTCGGCGGTGGCGCGCTCGATGCCGACGGAGTGCGCCACAGCTTGAACCGTCGCGCCGGCGTCGCCGGAGAGCAGCTCCAGGGTGAGGCCCATCTGCTGTAATCGATCGATGGATTCGCGGGCGCCGGCCCGGGGCGCGTCGCCGAGGATGAAGTATCCGCGCACAGATCCGGCGACGCCGTAAAAAAGGACGGTGCTTCCGATCGACTCCTCGGTTTCAGCACGCGACAGAACGTGCGGCGGCAGCGGCGCCTGCTCGGATTTCGCCAACGCGCGGTTGCCGACGAACCAGCGGACGCTGTCCACCAATCCCGTCACACCCGCGGCTTCATGGCGCTCGAATTCCAGGACTTCTCCCTGCGCCGGGCGCTCCTGACCTTCGGCGTAGGCGAGCAGCGAGCGGCCCAGAGGATGCTCGGAGTTTCTTTCCAGGGCGGCGACCGCGTGCAGGTCATCAGGATGTCCCAGCGCAGTTGTTTCAAAGCCGCGCACGGCGAAGACGCCTTCGGTGAGGGTGCCGGTTTTGTCCAGGATGATGTGGCGGACGCGCGGCAGCACTTCCATCACTTCGGTGTTGACGATCAAAATCCCGCGCTTGGCCGCCGCGCCGACGCCTGTCGTGATCGCTAGCGGCGTCGCCAGGCCCAGCGCGCAGGGACACGCAATCACTAAGATCGAGACCGCGCGGACCAGAACTTGCTCGGCCGAGTGATGGGTCAGCGCCAGAAACAATCCTGTTCCGACAGCCAGGGTGATGATCGTGGGAATGAAGACGCGGGAGATCCGGTCCGCCCAACGTTCGGCGGGTGACTTCGTGGCGAGCGCCCTTTCCACCAGTGCGATCATCTGCGCCAGAGTTCCGCCGTCGCCAATGCGCGTGACTTCCAGGGTGAGCGGGGCGTCGGTGGCGACGGTGGCGCCGATCACCTCATCGCCGATGCTTTTCGTCACAGGCCGGGATTCACCCGTCAGCAAGCTCTCGTCGACCTGGGCGGTTCCTGAGACGACGCGGCCGTCGGCGGGCACGCGCTCGCCAGGGCGGACCAGTACGCGGTCGCCCACCCCAAGCTTGCCAAGCGCCACCAGGGTCTCGCGTCCATCGTCAGTCAGCACCGTCGCCTTGCGCGGCAGCAGGCCATAGAGCAATGCGACCGCCCCCGCCGCATCGCCCTTCGCTCCCGATTCAATATGCTTGCCGATCAGGACAAGCGCGATCAGCATGTCCGAGGTGTCGAAGTACACATGAACGCTGCCATGCGCCATCGACCAGAGACTGAAGAGAAATGCGGTCCAGGAACCGAGGGTGATGAGCGTCTCCATGGTCGCCGCGCCGCGCCGCGCCGCCTGAGCGGCGCGCTGGAAAATGGGCCAGCCAGCCCACATCACCGGCAGGGACAACGCCAGCGCCCAGCGCGACAGCATGATCTTTTCATCGGCGGCAAGCGTCTGCCAGTAGTTCAGATAGAGCGCCATGCTGAACATGCCGGCGTTCAGCGCGAAGACCAACGCGAGCACCGCGCGTACAAAATCGCCGCGCCGCGCCTTGGTCGCGGCGGTCTGGCTTTCGGAGCCTTTGTCGGAATAGTTCTCCGCTGTATATCCCAATCGCCGGATACGCGCCGCGAGATCATTCTGGTCGATACGCGCCGGCTTATAGGTCACGCGCACGACATCCGAGGCGAAGTAGACCTGGCAGTCCATCACGCCCTTTTCGTGTTTCAAGGCGTTCTCGATCAGCCACGCGCAGGACGAACACCACATGCCGCCGACCTGAAAGGCCGCCTCGCGTGTCGCTTCCAGCTCATTAAAGGGATTAGGATTGATTGGATCGTCGACAGGAGAAGCAGGCGCAGGCTCAGCGGGAGCGTCTGGACGGGCGATCAGTCCCATCTGGAGACACTGCTGATACAGGGGAGATTCACTCGGATCGGCGCCGGGCGCGAGCTGTTCGCTCTCGACCAGGATCTGGTAGACCTGTCGGCAGCCCCGGCAGCAGAACACGCGCGCCTCGCCGCCCTGGACTGTCTCCGTGATCGGGGCATGTGCGGTCAGTCCACAAAGATCGCAAACGACGGGGGGCGCCGCCGTGGGTGTAGTCGCCATGGGTCTTATTACGCCTACTGAGAGTCTCCGGGCTGCGGGTTGGTGTTTTTGTATTGCGTCTTCGGGTGCATTGTGACCTGCGCGGTAATGGTGAGCATCAAGCCGAAGAAGAAGATGAAAAGCACAACGAGCGCCACCAAAAAGATGCTGCTACTGGACGGCCGGTTGCGCGCCCGCACCACAGGACTAACATAATTCGTAACTTTGCGATTGCTCCAGCTTTTAGCCATGGTTTTGCTTTCTTGAATGCGGCCAGCTCTTTCGAGACCTATTCCCCCACTCGCTTAGGCTCGTTTCCCCTTTTTCTCAGCAAGGGGCTAAAGCCCGGGAAAAGGGGTGCTGATAATTACAACCCAGGCGAGTTTTGTCGTTGCCCACGAAGAATTGGCAATGCCAAAACTGTTCTCACAACTCGGAACACTCGCCTGGACGGCAGTTACGAACGCCCCTTTTCCCGCCCGAAGGGCCTTGCTGGGAAAAGGGGAAAGCGCTTTAGCGCCGGGGGCATAGGCCCTACTGCGGCCGATAAAACACCAGCGGAACTTTGGCCCGTTCCTTGGCCGAGACCAGATTGAGCGTCACGACCTTGCGCTCCCCGGGAGCGGCGTTCCCCGTCAGCACCAGCGGAGCGGCGCGCTGCTCGCGCGGGGCGAGGGTAAAGGTTTGTGCGCCATTAATCTCGGCGCGGGCGTTCATGCCGTCCACGGATAGGGCGTACGTTTGCGGCTCGGGAGTTCCATTCTGCACGGTCAATAAATAGCCGTTGTGGATTCCGGAGGCGTCCTGCGTGATCGCGCCGTTGGCGATCGCGTTCACCGTCATCTTCTCATGCCCGAATAGAGAGAGGCCGACATAGCCGGCGAAGACCAACAGAGTCGCCAGCACCCAGAACCGCGTGGCGTCCCAGAAGCCCAGTCGCTGCTTCCAGGACAGATTGCTGGTGGCGCGCTCGGGCTCAAGGCCATAGCGATATTCGATCAGGCCCGCCTTGCCGCGCTTCCCCAGGACATCATTGCACGAATCGACACAAATACCACAATTGATACATGCGAGCTGCCCGGCGCCATTCTTGATATCGATCCCCATCGGACAATCGACAACGCACTTGCCGCACTTAATACAGTCGTCCTCACGCTCGTTCAGATAACGCACGGCGAGGGTGTTCTTATCCGCGACGATCCCCATCAGCGGGCCATACGGACAGGCGGAGAAGCAGAACTTGCGGCGCACCCAAAGCATATCCGCAGCGACCACGGCGGCGATGATATAGACTGTCAGCGCGGCGGGAACGTCGGTCCACGGACGCAGGGCCGCACGGCCGACTTCTGCGGGCGCGAGCCAGTAGGCGGCGACGGCCATTCCCGTGCCCACGGACATCGCCACTAAAATCAGCGACCAAACGCCGCGCGACCACGCAAAGCGGGGCTGGCCAGGGCGTGTGCGAAACGCTTTGTCCAGACGTTTTTTCAGCGAATCGGCAAAGTCGCTCGCCATGGTTTGCGGGCAGATCCAGCCGCACCAGAGACGCCCGTACAAAACAGACACGGCCACCAATGCCCAGGTGGCGAGCATCGACACCCAGAACAGCATCAGCAGATCCTGGGCCGCCGTGCGATGCCAGGCAAAGTAGAACTCATGGCGGCGCACGTCAAGGCGGATGCCGTTAGTCAGCGGCAGCGCCACCAGCAGCACGCCGCATAAGATCTGCGCCACGCGCCGCCACGGATTCCAGCGCCCTTTTTTCGGCGCTGGAGCCGGCTGAATAATTCTGTCAGTAAGGTCGATCGCCATTGTTCAAACCCACAAAGAAACACAAAATGGGCGCCAACTTCCGCGCCCAAACTATGACTCAATTATACCTTAATCCAGAGCAAAGTTTGCGCATTATTTCACAAACTCTTGCAGCGCGTCAGCCTCTGAATGTGAATATTCAGAGGCTGAGATCGCTGTTAGTAAGGACTGGCGGTCGGGCGAATGATGATCTCGCTGACATCCACGTCTTCTGGCTGGTCAATCGCGTACGCAATCGACTTGGCGACTGCTTCCGCGGAGATCGCGATGCTCCGAAAGCTCTTCATTCCCGCCTGCGCCTCTGGATCGGTGATGCTGTCGGCGAGCTCTGAAGTTGTGACGCCCGGAGAGATCACAGTCACCCGAATGTCCGTATTCTCCTGGCGCAAACCCTCCGAGATCGCGATGACGGCGTATTTCGTCGCGCAGTACACCGCCGCTGTCGGAGACACGCGATGCCCGCCGATCGATGAGACGTTGATGAACTGTCCAAAGCCCTGCCCCTTCATTACCGGCAACCCGGCGGCGATCCCATAAAGCACGCCCTTGATGTTGACATCGACCATCCGGTCCCACTCATCCACCTTCAGCGCTTCCAGCACCGATAGCGGCATCACGCCGGCATTATTCACGACAACATCTAAACGGCCGAATGTGGCGATCGCGAACTGTACGAATGCGTCCATCTCATCACGATTGGTCACATCCAATGCTCGAAAAGCGGCCGAGCCGCCAGCGGCCTGGATCTCGGCGGCGAGCGTCTCCAGTCGATCCGTGCGCCGCGCTCCCAGCACGACATGCGCGCCGCGCTGCGCCAGCACCCGCGCCGTCGCCTCCCCAATGCCGCTGCTCGCCCCAGTAATCACGACGACTTTGCCTTCAATTCCCGACTTTGCTTCCATGGTGGCCATATCGAACTCCTTCTTATTCCTTCACCGCACTCCTGTGCGCCTCTTGAGTACGCTTATATTATGCTCCAGAGATACTGACTACCGTTAGCTCAATCCTCTGAGATTATTGCCTGATACTCCACAGTTAAAAATTAAAACAAAGCCACGCGAGGTATAATGG
>JAOQAA010000262.1 GCA_025963815.1 Capsulimonas sp. | reverse complement strand
CATATCCCCGCCGGACGATACACGCTCCACGCATCGGGGACCGGGACCGAAGACGGGGAGACCTCGGTGGTGGTGACCGACGAGGATGTCGCGCACGTCTCAATCGAGCTTCCCCTCGCGGCGTCTGAAGTTAGCTTCTCCGACACCATCTCGACCTGGACGCCGGCCGAAGACATTACGCCCGGCCTGCGCGGCCAGCTCCGCGATCACAATGTCACGCTGACCCTGGACCGGGTCGATCTGCCGGGTGTTTTATCTCGTCGTCCCCGAATGCTCGCCGGGCCCCGCGCTGAGGACTTGGAGCCGGCCAATCTATGGCTGGGTGAGTTCACGCGCGTGCGCCAGTGGAGCCAGGAAGTGGGAAAGCGCAAGCACGGCTACTTCTATGAAGAGCTGCATCTGGGCAAGCTGCCTCCCGGTATGTACCGCCTGACAGTCGGCAACAATGAGGCGAAGGGCGTGAACTGGATCGTCAGCACCCAGATCGCCATGATCCGCAAATCGTACCACGGCAAGGCGCTGGCGTATGTTTCGGATATCGAAACGGGGACGCCGACGGCGAATACCACCGTTACTCTCTATGAAGATCAGGGACTGAAACCGCCGGTGATGCGGGATCAGGAGACAACGGACCCCGACGGCGTGTGCCGCCTGAGCGGCGTGGGCGCGACGGCGGAAAGCCGGGGGATCATGGTGGCGCGAAACGGCGATTCGATCGCCCCGGTCACCATGGAGCTGAATAGTCCGGGAGAATCCGGGGAGCAGCCGGGCGGAGAATCCGCAAGCACGGCGTACTCCGGAGGCGCCCTGCGCTCGTTTGTTTACACGGAGCGGCCTGTCTATCGGCCTGGACAGACCGTGTATTTCAAAGGGATCGCCCGGTGGTTTGGCGCTCTTCAAGGCGCCGGAGACGATCCAGCGCCCGATGCCGAGTTCCGGCTTCCCAAAAACCAAACAGTGCGTGTGGATATTCACGACGCGCAGGATACGTTGATCGCCCATCAGGAGCTTCAGACCAACGATCTCGGTTCCTGGAACGGTAAGATCGATCTGGGCGACGAAGCGCTGACCGGCGAGTATTCGGTGCGCGCGGAGATGGGCGAGCAAACTGCGGCCACGACGTTTCTTGTCGCGGCTTATCGGAAGCCCGAGTACCGGGTCAAGATCACCTTCGATAAGACGCGCTATGTGCGCGGCGACACGATCGGCGCCACCGTCACCGCAACGTACTACCACGGCGCGCCCGTCACATCGGGCTCGGTGCGGTATTACGTCATGAAGACGGAGGGGGCGTCTGGCAAAGAGAGCTTCCAATCGTATCGACGGCCGGACGACTCTGACGCGTCGGACAGTTCTGGCGGCTATGGCGAGGGAAGCATTGATGGGACGGCCCGTCTGGATGACCACGGTCAGGCGCACATTCGCGTCCCGACCCAGGTCGGCGGCGTGGACGAAGGCGATCAGAGCTATGACTTCAGCGCCACTGTGTCCGATCCTTCGGACAAGACGGTCTCGGCGGACGAATCCGTCGTGGTCGGGCAGGGCGAGTTTTCGCTGACCCTCACGCCGTCGCTCTACGCTTGCGCGCCGAGTACGCCCGTCACCGTGACGCTGTCCGCGCGCGGCCCCTCGGATGTTCCGATTGCCGGGCAGGCGCTCGATGTCAATACTTACTACGAGTCGTGGGTGAACGGCAAGCGCCGCGTCAAAGGCGAGGTCAACACTTTGCTGACGACCGATGCGCAAGGCGATGCGTCGCTCCCTCTCAATCCGGACCAGCCGGGACTGCTTGTGACCCATGTCGAGACGCACGACAAGCGCGGCAATGCGATCAGCGCCGAAACCAGCGTCTGGGTGGCGGGCGAAGGCGAGGATGTGTCCGCGCAATATCCCGATATGGGCGTGATCCTGGACCGCACGAAGTACAAGATCGGCGACACGGCGCGCGTACTGATCAACACCCAGAATCCGGGGCCGAACGCGCTGGTGACGGTGGAAGGCGCGACGCTTTATCAGAGCTGGATCATCCCGCTGCGCCGCCGCTCGACATCGCTAGAGATCCCGGTCAGCGCCCTTTACGCTCCGGGCGTTACGGTCTCGGTTTGCTGCCTCCAGGACAAGCAATTACTGTCTGGTTCGGCGGACCTGACGATTGAAGACCAGCGGCGCGCACTGCATGTGAAGGTCACGGGAGACCGCGCGCTTTATCATCCCGGCGATCCCGCAACGCTGACGGTTCAGACGACCGATGACGCCGGCCAGCCGCAGCCGGGCGAGGTCTCGGTGGGCGTCGTGGACAGCAGTATCTATGCGATCAGCGAGGAAAACCCGCAGACCATTCTTGAGGCGCTCCAGCCGGCGCAGGGGAACGCCGTCAACACGGATTACTCCTGTGCGCCTTTATATCTCGGCGACGTCGATAAGGGCGCGATGGGAAGCGTGAAGCTGCGCAGCAAGTTCCCGGACACGGCGTACTGGGCGCCGGACGTGCGCACGGACGCGTCGGGAACGGCGACAGTCCAGTTCACCTTCCCGGACAATCTGACGACATGGCGCGTCACCTGCATCGGCCACACCGCCGAAACGGCGGTCGGGAAGGGGACGTGTGATCTGGTCGTGAGCAAAGACTTGCTGGTGCGTCTGGAAGCGCCACCGTTCTTGATTGCTGGCGATCGTTCGACGGTGCTTGGAGTGGTCAACAACAATACGGCTTTGCCCGCCCAGACCCAGGTGACGCTGAACGCCTCGGGGCTGCAAATGGGGGCGACGCTCACGCAGACCATCACCGTTCCCGCGCATGGCGCGGCGCGCGCCGAGTGGCCCGTAACGGCCTCCAATCTCGGCCCGGTCACATTCAAATTGACGGCCGTCAGTCAAAATCTCAATGACGGCGTGCAGGAGACATTGACCGTGCAGCCGCACGCCGCACAGGAAGCGACATGGCAGTCGGGAAGCATCGTGCGTCAGGTCTCCAAGACTGTGACGCTTGCCCCGAAAGCCCTGCCGGATTCGACTATGCTGCGTGTCCGTCTGGCGCCCACCGTCAGCGGCGCCCTGCTGACGGCCTCCGATTACATCGCCGCCTATCCCTATGGCAGCGCGGAGGATACCGCGAGTATCCTGGTCGGCGATTCCATTCTGCTTCAAGCATCGAGCGGCGATGCGCCTGCATTCCCGATGAGCGCGAAGCGCCGCGCCGACCTTACGCGCGGCGCGCGCCGCGCCCTCCTGCGTCTCTATCGGTTCCAGAAGGACGACGGCGCCTGGGGCTGGTGGGAGACCTCGACGCCAGACCTCAATACGACATCCTACGCGCTCTGGTCCATGCAGCTAGCCCAGCGCGCCGGGATCGACGTGAAGCCGAGCGCGTTGGAGGCCGCCGTCAAGGCTACCGAGCAGCTCGCCAGCGACTTCCGGGCGGCTCCGCGTGATTCGGCGTTCCTGCAATCTCCCAGCGGGCTCGCTTTCGCGGCGCTGACACTGGCGAATGCAGGGATTACCAAGGAAGCCCAGGCGGACATCACGACACTGCAAAAGCGCTGGCGTCTGCGCCCGGAGACGAAAACCTACGCAGACCTGTCCGTCGCCGCGATGGCGATGCACAAATTGGGGAACCGCACCGAGGCGGCCGTCGCGATCAACGAACTCTGGTCGAGCCGGATGCGTCTCGGCCAATTGACCGCCTGGACTTACAAGCCGCATCCTAATTCCGCCGGCGCCGATCAAAACCCGCCGGACGCCTTGACGACCGTGTGGGCGATGATGGCCGCGCAGACCATCACGCCGACCGACCCGCGTCTGGACGCCGTGGCGCGCTGGCTAATGGCGAACCGCACCGGCGACCATTGGGATTGTCCCAAAACCACCGCCGAAGCAATCGGCGCGTTGACGGCGTATCTGGGTCAGGCGCACGAGATGCAGCCGGCTTTCGACGCCACGATCCAGGTCAACGGCGCGCCTTTGTCCCCAATGCGCTTCGATCAAGCTTCGGTGGAGCAGCCAGATCGGGTGATTGAAATTCCCGCGACGCAGCTGCGGACGGGCGACAATGACATCACTTTGACCAAAAATGGTCCGGGACGGCTCTACTATTCGCTGGAACTACGCCAGCAGATCGCGCAGCCGTCGCCCAGGCCCGAACCGGGCTTCTGGCATCGAGTCAACGACCGCCTCTTCCATTCCGAGCGCGCCCTTCTGCCGCCGGCCGACTCCGGGTATCGAATCAAGCGCGTTCTGCTGCGCACCACCACGCGCCGTAACTTCCTGTGGGAGGACACCGTTCCCGCGCGCGAAACGAATTATCGGCGCGACGACACCATGCTCGTGCGTCTGATCATCGACAGCACGCGCGCCGGATCGCATTTGATCGTCGAGGAGCCAATCCCTGCCGGCTGCACGATCTCGGAAGTTTCGGGCGATCAGGCCGAATCCTGGGACAACTGGTGGGACTACACCGACGTGCGCGACAACCGCATCGTCTTCTTCATCGGCGACCTGCCGCGCGGCCGCCACGAAATCGACTACCGCCTCCGCGCCTCATCGCCGGGCCGATACGACGTGATGCCGACATCGATCACGGGCACGTTCGACCCGACGCTGCGCGCGCTGGGGAATTCGAGCCGGATTGAGGTGGGGGAATGAAAGATCGGCCCTCGTCTCCCAATCCTGCCCCTTCCACCCACCCCGGCCT
>JAOQAA010000231.1 GCA_025963815.1 Capsulimonas sp. | reverse complement strand
ATATGGAAACATCTGTCCAGCGTTTCACGATCCAGTATACCACACAGGGAATTTGATTCCTGGCGCGCTCCTTAGCCCGCCAGGCACTCGTCCGTTTTTGTCAGCAGCTGGGTGAGCTCGGCTGCGGGGACCGGGCGGCTAAACAGATAGCCCTGCATTCGGTCGCTGCCGAGACGGCGCAGGATGTCGCGCTGGAACTCATGCTCCACGCCTTCCGCGACGACTTTGAGGTCCAGACCGTGGGCGAGGTCAATCACGGATTTGATCACGGCGCGGTCTTTAGGATCGTCGCCGAGCGAGGAGACGAAGGAGCGGTCGATCTTGATGACATCTACGGGGTAGCGGCGCAGATAGGACAGCGCTGAGTATCCGGCCCCGAAATCGTCGATGGAGATCTGGACGCCCAGGTTCTTCAGCGTCTGAAGCACGCGGGCGGCGTGAGTGGCGTTCTTCACGATGGTCGTTTCTGTCAGCTCCAGGTCGAGGCAGTGCGCTGGCAGATCGGTTTCGGCCAGAATACGGGCGACGGTGTCCGCAAGATCGCGCGTCTCAAACTGGCGGGCCGAGACATTGACCGCCACCCGAAAGTGAAATCCGGCGTCGCGCCAGCGCTTCGCCTGTCGGCACGCTTCGCGCAGCACCCAGTTGCCGATCGGAACGATCAGCCCCATCTCCTCTGCCAGAGGAATGAACTTGTTGGGAGGCACGAGCCCAAGCTCGGGGTGGAGCCAGCGGACGAGGGCTTCCGCGCCGTCGATCGCTCCGGTGATGAGGTTGACCTGAGGCTGGTAGTGCAGGATCAGCTCGCCGGAATCCACGGCATGATGCAGCCGGTTCTCCAGTTTCAATCGCTCCATGGCGGTCTCGTTCATCGCCGTCGCATACATCTCATAGCCACTGCGCCCATGATCCTTGGCGCCATACATGGCGACATCCGCATGCCGCAGCAGCGTGGTCATGTCCTGACCATCCCGGGGGAAGACGCTCACACCGATACTGGCGGTGACATAAAGGCTCTGCCCCGCCAGCGTGAGCGGCTCCTGAAGAGACTCTAAAAGCCGCTCGGCCACAGCGGCCGCCGCGTCGGCGTCGGCGATCTCCGGCAGCAGCACGGTGAATTCATCGCCGCCCATACGGGCGAGCAGGTCCCCGGCGCGCACGCATCCGACAAAGCGGCGCGCCACTTCCTGCAGCAGCGCATCGCCGGCCAGATGGCCCAGGGTATCGTTGATCTGTTTGAAGCGGTCGAGATCGATGAACAGGACCGCGGCCAGGCGATTTTCTGCGCGCGCGACGGCCAGCGTCTGCTCCACACGCTCTTGGAAAAGAATGCGGTTGGGAAGGCCGGTCAGACTGTCGTGCATCGCCTGATGCCGGATCATATCCTCGGCCTGCTTGCGCTCCGTCACGTCGGCGTACATTCCGAGGATACCGAACACCGAGCCGTCCTCGCCGCGCAGTGGAACTTTACTGGTGAGCACCTGAAGCTCGCGGCCGTCGGGCTGCAGCTGCGTTTCTTCAATATTGAAAAGAGGATCGCCCTTCTCCATCACTTCCCGGTCGCACTGCCGGTAAAAGTCTGATTCCTCACGGGACCACGGCAGATCGTAGTCGGTTTTTCCGATGATCTCCTCAGGCGAGCTCAGGCCCGCATGGCGGGCAAAGTTCATATTGCAGCCCTGGTAGACAGAGGCGCGATCCTTCCAGAAAACGGCGTGCGGAATCGCGGTCAGCACGTTGACGAGCACCTGGCGCTGCCGCCAGACGGCGAGCTCCGCCTCCTTGCGCTCGGTCACGTCTTCATAGGAGCCGATAAGCCCCACCACTTTCCCATCGGCGTCGTGCAGCGGGATCTTGCTGGTGTCAACCCAGGCGATGCGGCCATCTGGATGACAGATCTGTTCGATAAAATGGTAATCCGGGACATCATTGTCCATGACACGTCGATCGACCAGGCGGAACCATTCCGTCTCCTCCGGCCGCCAGCGCAAGTCGAAGTCGGTTTTGCCGGCAAGCTCGGACGTGGAGCCGGCCCCGGCGTCCAGCGCAAACTTCGCGTTGCCGCCCTGGTAGACCGACTGCGCGTTCTTCCAAAAAATCAACTGCGGCAGGTGGTCGAGGATCTGCTGCAAGTCCTGCGTCACGACGCTTCCAGCTCCCTTGCCGCGTCGGCGCGCATGCGCGCCATTCGCCATTCGACGTTTCTTCATTCTATAATTATTGGCGAAATGAGAGGCAAAATAGATAGGCTCCAGACAATCAAGCGCGAAAATTGTCTCGTGTGATGATAATTTTCGGTGAAATACGCCGTTCAGAGAGATTTTCACCGATTCCCCTTCCCTTCTCGCGGAAATAATGTGATATAATCGTCGGGTTGGATGGGCGCGGAGAACGCGCGCCACGAAAGGACATGGATTACTATGGCGTACTCGGCAAAGAGCAAGAAGAGCGGCACGGAATACTTTCTGCACGCGCGCACCGCGGCGAACGGCAAGACAAAGCTTTACTTCTTCGGCAAGGAAGTGAAGGACGGCGCTGTGGATGAGCTTCCCGAAGGCTATGAAGTCTCGGAGAACAGCGCCACGGGACTTCCGATCCTGAAGAAGAAGCAGGCGTAGGAAGCGAGCTTCGCCTTCCACGAAATTGCGCGGCGGCGCAAGCCCCTGCCCGGCGGCGCGGACAATTTGTCCGCGCCGTTTTTTCATGTTTGCATTCTAGTGTACAAAAGCGCGCACAAAATGGTCTAAATGCGATTTTTTTGGTTTAAAGACTTGACGCACTGGGGGATGGTGGTTATGCTTATGGCAGGACGCCTGCCAAAGCGGGCCTGAGAATTTGGCCGAAATCCGCCGATAATCATCCTTAGAACACATGTGACCGGTCTGCCGCGACCGGGAAGGATCGAATACCGCCCATGACCGCCACGACGCCCACGGATGAGAGCGCACGCCTGGCCGCCTTGCGGGAGCGCCATCTGATGGATACTCCCCCCGAGGAGACCTACGATGAGCTCACGCGTCTGGCCGCCTACGTCTGCGGCGCGCCCATTGCCGCGGTGACACTGATCGACTCCGACCGTCAATGGTTCAAATCGATCCTGGGCGCGTCCCTCCGGGAAACCTCGCGCCGCAACGCCTTCTGCGCCCACACCATTCTCCAGGACGATATCATGGTCGTGCCCGATACTCGGAACGATCCGCGCTTCATGGACAACCCGCAAGTCACCGGCGACATGGGCATCCGATTTTACGCAGGCGCGCCCCTTTTGACCGACGACGGCCACGCGCTGGGCGCGCTGTGCGTGCTCGACACCACCCCTCGGGATCTCACGGAAGACCAGCAAACGGCCCTGCGAACGATCGCGAGAACCGTCGTGGCGCAGATGGAGCTGAACCGCCGTCTGATCGACCGAGAACGCCTGGCTCTGATTTTAGAGGCCACCGAGGACGGTGTTTGGGAGTGGCGTCCCGAAACCGGCGAAACTTTTTTCTCCGTGCAATGGAAGCGGATGCTCGGCTACGAGGACCACGAACTGCCCAGCATTTCCACGGAGTGGGAACGCCGGATTCACCCGGATGATGTTGCGATCGCCAAAGCCGCGTTCCACGCGAATTTTTCTTCTCCGAACGCCACCACCCATGTCGAATATCGCATCCGCCATCGGGACGGTTCCTGGCGCTGGTGGCATAGCCGGGGACGCGCTTCGCACGACGCGAATGGCAATGTCATGCGCGCGGTCGGCACGAACACGGACATTACAGCGTATCGTCAGGCGCGGGCGGACCTCATGGAAAGCGAGGCGCGCAAGGGCGCCATGCTGGAGGCCGCTCTGGATTGCATTATCACGATCGATGCGGAAGAGCGCGTGCTGGAATGGAATCCCGCCGCTGAGCGCACCTTCGGATATTCGCACGACGAGGCGATGGGGCGGCCGCTTTCCAACCTGATCATTCCCGAAGGCATGCGCATGGCGCACGAGGCTGGCATCGCCCACTTCCACGCCACGGGGGAGGGTCCCGTCCTCAGCAAGCGCGTGGAAGTTCCCGGAGTCCGCAAGGACGGAACCGAATTACCGCTGGAGCTGACCGCAGTGCCTATCCAGGTGGGCGGACGCACGATGTTCACAGCCTACCTGCGCGATCTCACCGAGCGCCGCCGGCTCGAAGCGGAGCGTGAGGCTGCCCTGCGCGAAGCCCAGGACCGCGCCGATCGCGATCCGCTCACCGGTCTACTCAACCACCGCGCCTTCCACAAGCGCCTGGAGGAAGAGGCCGAGCGCATCCCGCAAGGCGGCCCGTCTCTTACGGTCGTCATGATGGATCTGGACAACTTCAAATTCTTCAACGATGTCTACGGACACACGGTGGGTGATGACGTCCTGCGCCGCGTGGCTGGCCGCCTGCAATCCATCTGCGACATAGGCGACTGCATCGCCCGTTTTGGCGGCGACGAATTCGCGCTGCTGATCTCAGGCGATGCATCCGAGACGGCGGAAGACTTCGAAGCGCGGCTGCGAACGGGATTAGGCGACATCGTCTTTAGCCCCAGCGGCCAGAGCATGGACATTCCCATTACGGTTTCGTTCGGCGTGGCGCAGCTGGGCCGTTTCGACGCCGATTGGCGCGAAGCCGTCCACCAGGCGGACGAGCGCCTCCGGCGGGCGAAGACGGGCGGAGCCGACGGCGCTCAGGCCGACCGGGTCCGCACTCTGATGTCAGGCCGCGTCGAAGGCTTCTCCATGCTCGACGCCCTGGTCACATCGGTTGACAACAAAGACCGCTACACGCGCCGGCATTCCGAGGACGTGATGCTGTACAGCATGATGATCGCCGAGGAGCTTGGGCTAAGCGAAGCCGACCGGCAGACAGTCGCGGTGTCGGCGCTGCTCCACGACGTCGGCAAGATCGGCATTCCCGACGCCATCTTGCGCAAGCCCGGCAAGCTGACCGCCGAGGAATTCGAAGCGATCCAGCAGCATCCGATGATGGGCTCCATTATGGTCAGCGCCGCGCACGGCTTGGAGGAAACGCTCGACGCCGTACGCCACCACCACGAACGGTGGGACGGCGGCGGATACCCCTTCGGTCTTAAGGGCGAGGAATGCCCTCTCATCGCCCGTCTGATGGCCGTGGCCGACGCCTTCAGCGCCATGACCACCGACCGCCCCTACCGCAAAGGAATGCCGCGCTCCAAGGCGACGGAAATACTTACCGAAGGTGGGGGAACGCAGTGGGATCCCCAATGCGTCCAGGCCTTTCTCAGCGCCCTCAAACGCGAAGCAAAACGCGCGGCGGCGTAGATTCGCCCCCCTGCCCCCCAATCCTGGGGGGCAGGGGGGCCGAATCCGAATAGCTGGCGAGTTCAGAATCGGGTATCCTAATGTCCAACTCCTTGGACAGAAAGGCCGACCGCAATGACGCACCACTCTGGCTTCTTTCATCACGTTTACTTCTGGCTCCGCGAGGGCGGCGGACCGGACGACGCTCGCGCGCTCGCCGAAGGCTGTCGCACGCATCTTTCCCATATCCCCGGTGTTCAGAGCATCGCCGTCGCCACGCCCGCCGGCACGCCGCGCGCGGTGGTGGACAACACCTACGCCGTCGCGCTGCTGATGGAGTTCGCCGATCAGGCGGCGCACGACGGATATCAAGAGCATCCCGACCACCTACGCTTTATCACGGAATGCAAGCATCTGTGGAGCCGAGTG
>JAOQAA010000227.1 GCA_025963815.1 Capsulimonas sp. | reverse complement strand
AGTACAATTCCCTGGATTGCCCTGCCGGGCATCATATCATGGAAGGACGCTGGCTGGCCGATCCGCAGTATATGGACGATTACGGCAAGTTCTGGTTTGACGCGGACGGCGGCGATCCGAGGCTGTATAGCTTTTGGGCGGCAAGCGCCGTCTATCAGCGCGCGTGCGCCAGCGGCGACACTCGGCAGGCCGTCCAGCTTTTAGATAAGCTTGTGGTGAATTACCAGGAGTGGGAGAAGTCGCATCGGGGAGCCAATGGGCTGTTTTGGCAGACGGATGATCGTGATGGCATGGAAGTTTCGTTGGGCGGCAATGGGTATCGGCCAACCATCAATAGCTATCTGTACGGCGATGCGGTTGCGATTTCGAAGATCGCCGGATGGGCGGGCCGCAAGGATCTTGCCGCCGAGTATTTGAAAAAGTCCGAAGTAACCAAGAAGGCGACGCTGGAGAAGCTCTGGGATACCAAGGCGCAATTCTTTAAAGTGCTTCCGACGGACGACGGAGCACAGGTCGCGACTGTTCGCGAGCAGTTAGGATTTACCCCCTGGTACTTCGAAATGCCGCCCGATAAGCCCGACTACAATGCGGCCTGGGCGCAGCTGATGGACCCGCAGGGGTTTTATGCGCCGTATGGCCCGACCAGCGCCGAGCGGCGCAGTCCGAACTTTGCGCTGAATTACCAGGGGCATGAATGCCAGTGGAACGGACCGAGCTGGCCTTACGCCACGTCGGTCACGCTGGTGGGCTTGGCGAATTTGCTCAACGACTATCACCAGAAGTCGGTCACGAAATCGGATTATTTCAAAGTTTTGGACAATTACGCGAAGTCACATTATTTGAAGCACGACGACGGGCGCGTCACGCCCTGGATCGACGAAAATCTCAATCCCGATACCGGAGACTGGATGGCGCGCACGATCCAGAAGCGCAGTGGACAGTGGACGCCCCGCGAGCGCGGCAAAGATTACAACCATTCCACGTACTGCGACCTCGTCATCACTGGACTGGCTGGTCTGCGGCCGCGCGCGGACGATGTTCTGGAAGTTAATCCCTTACTCCCTCCCGGCGCCTATGGCTATTTTTGCTTAGACGCCATCCCCTACCATGGGCATTCGGTGACGATCCTTTGGGATCAAACGGGAAAGCGGTATGGACACAAGGCGGGCCTATCCGTGTTTTCCGACGGGAAACTGCTGGCGCACCGCGCCGATCTTGGGCGTTTGGAGGCTCCTCTGAAATATGGGGTAAAACCAAAGTTTACGCGCAGCAGTGTACCGACTTAAGAAGGGAGGCTTTTTATGATCTCAGACGAACAACTCGCGGCAACGCAAAGCAGCGCCCACGCATACCTCCATCGTGCCGGAATCGTCCTGACGCCCGAAGAAGTCCAGCACATCGAAGTCGCCGACTTCGGCCTCGGCGATCTGGATGTCCATGGCCTCCAGCTCATCACTTACATCAACACCGAGCGCGTTTGCGCGAAGGAGTTGGTGCTGTTCCCGCGCCAGACCTGTCCCGAGCATCGGCATCCGCCGATTGACGGAGAGCCGGGGAAGGAGGAGACGTTTCGCTGCCGGTGGGGAACTGTCTATCTCTACGTGGAAGGTGAGGCGGTGGATAACCCGCAAGCGCGGCCGCCGCAGGGTTCGGAGGATGTGTACACCGTGATGCATGAGATCGTGCTGGGGCCGGGTGAGCAGTATACGATCATGCCGGACACGAAGCACTGGTTCCAGGCGGGCGACGACGGCGCGGTGGTGTCCGAGTTCTCGACGCGCAGCCGGGACGAGTTCGATATCTTTACCGATCCCAAGATACAGCGCGTGACGATTGTGGAGTGATCAGGGAAATAAGTCGCTGACGACGATTGAAGTGTGGGGAGCCGCCAACGGCGTGACGGTTTGCGTGGCGTTGTAAATAGTCGTTTCTTGATACGCGTCGCTTTGCGGCGACCGGCGGACTTCGAGCTGCTGCCCGGCGACATCGACGATCCAATACTCGGCGACGCCAGCGGCGGCGTAGAGCGCGGCTTTTCGGGTGCGGTCGTAGGCGAGCGTGCTGTCGGAGATTTCCACCAGCACGAGAGTGTCGTTTGGACCGGGATGGCGATCTTTGTAGTCTTGGATGGAGTCGCGAACGACGAGAATGTCGGGCTCCGGCTCGGAATCGTCTGTAAGTGTCATCGGTGACTGTTCACGGATATACGAACTGACGCCGAAGGCTGAGCGGAGCGCTTGTACGGTGGTATGCAGTGTGACGGTATGCGGGGTTTTCTGAGGGCTCATAGTCTCGATGATCTCCCCGTCGATCAGTTCGACGCGTGCGTCCGGCGGAAAGAAGCCTAAGTCGCCAAGACGGTAGTAGTCTTCGCGAGTCCAGCGATGCGGCGCCGGGGCGTTGGCTTCGGGCGTTTCGGAAATCGTATGGGGCGTCATGAATTTGCCTCCGGAACAAGAGCGTCGATATCCATGTCATTGTACGGCGCCGTAGTCTTGAAGTCAATGCGTTCGCGTCGGCTTATGAAGGCGAGCCTCGTAAAATTTGACCGTCCGACGACGCCGTTGTCGCGGACGGTCAATTGCTTTGACCCATGTCAGGGCATTTTGTTGCACTGGCGCTGGCTGTTATTTTCCATAGGGAGTTTGCCGGAACGCTAGCCTTCGCCGCCTGCCCAGATGGCGGTCATGGGGCGGTCGCTTTTTGTCTTGTTGACTGCGTAGGTCATGACGCCGAGTGTGTCGCCGCGATGGGCGCCGACGTGGCAGGTGATGCAGGTGTCGTGCTCGGCGCGGACGGGACGCAGGGCGACGAGCCAGCCGCCGTATTCGACGTTGGCAGGCTGGCCGCGCTTGACCGTGGCGAGGTAGGGTGTGACGACTTTGGTGAGATGGCTTGTTGCCCAGTCGTAGGACTTCGCCGCGCGCTTTTGGGTGGAGTTGACGGAGACGAGCGAGTCGGCGCTGGGGACGAAGTCTTTGTCCATGGGGCCGTGGTCGTGCGTATGGATGTGGGAGCCGGGTTTGTGGGCGATGTGAAGCATGCCGATGACATACGATCGTCCGGCGGCGCGCAAGGAGCGGAAGCGGCGGCGCTCGGATTTTGTTTCCGCGTCGACCTCGTCGATGCGCGGGTGCCCGTCGAGTTCCGAAATGATCCGATCCTCGCCGAACTGGCCGGCGTCGACCTGGAAGCGGGGCTGCACGATTTTGTCCAGCGCATTCGCGACTTGAAGCGGGGTGGCGAGGGAAGCTGGGGCGACGGCGGCCTCCACGGGCGCTGTTCTTACTGTCGCCGTGAGGCAGGCGGTAAAGAGCAAGGCTCCGGCGCCGATAAAGTGGCGATGGGATAGCATACGGGGCGAGAATGAGGACCGCATTTGAGACGCCCTCCTAAGGCGTTTCGATTGAGAGTTGTTGGTAGTAGAGCGGTGACCGTTGAGTGAGAGAAAGAGACGCCGGAAGAAAAATTCCTAATCGGCGCCTTGGGTGGGAGGAGCCGCCGAAGGCGTGCGGCGCGGGGCGCGCAGCAGGCGTCGGCGGCGGGCGGCGAGGCGGCGGGCGTTGCCTAGCGCGATCGCTTCGGCTTCGCCGACGAGCTTCTCAAGCTCCGTCATCTCGGCGGCGGTCAGGCCAGGGCCGGACCGCGCGCCGTGGCGCGTCATCAAGGCGTCCATGCGCGCCTGCTTCGCAGCGCCCAGGTCTTCGACGATCGTCGGCTCGTCGAAGGTGAGGATATCCGCGATGCCGATCTCAAGCGCCTGGCAGACCGCGCCGATGATGCGCATGTCCACTTTCTCCAGCGGCTCCTCGGGGTCCGCCAGCCGGTAAATGCTCTTGGCGTTGATTCGGTCGCCCTGCTCCGCCACGCGGCGCACCAGCTCGGCCGTGTTCAATCCCTGGCTGTCCAGCACTCGTTTGAGCCGAGAAAAGGCTTCCTGCATACCCGTGTATCCCCTTACGGAGATTTTACCGTGTGGACGGGTTTTTTGACACTTTTTATGTTCTCAGGCGAAATTATTTTTTTACGACGTAAATTCGGGAATAGGACGATCCGCTGACCGTCGGCGCGGCGCAAAG
>JAOQAA010000207.1 GCA_025963815.1 Capsulimonas sp. | reverse complement strand
GGACGGCAAGGCCAGCATCGCCAATTATAAGTCACTGGCGTTCTATGGTAATCCGGTGATCGGATTCCCCTAAACGCTGTTTTTCGGATCGGCGCACATTGCGATCCTATGAGAGGATCGCAATGTGTGAAACGCGCGGCAATTTTCATCAATGGGTTGACAATCGAAGCGCTTTGATTTATAGTTATTAAAAATCAAAGCGCTTCGATTATAAAGGAACCCTGGGTTTTATGAAAAAATGGCCACAATGGCGTCCGATCGCGTTCTTTGCTCTCTTAGGCGCTGCTTGTTCCAGCTGCGCCGCGCAGACGAAGCCTCTTGCCCCTGCTCCCGCCGGGACAACTGCTGCTAATGGTAAGATTTCGATACGGCCCGCGATGGTCGTCAATGAAGCTGCTCATGGAAACGCCTTCGCTCTGTTTGACGAGCAGGATCTGGCCGGAGACCCGCGCGCCGGAAGCAAGGCGCAGCCGAAAACGACGTGGTCGGAGGGCGTGGATAAGCTTTATTATCCGCTGACGGCTTTTGTCGATCTGGGCGCCGATTATCAGATGACGGACATCTGTGTGTACGATTCCAACGGCGTGGGCGACTTTCGAGTAGAAAGTGGAACCCCATTTCACTGGAAGCCTCTGCTGACCGATCCCCTGAATAATTACCTGACCTGGAACTCCCACGCCGTCGATGTCCGCACGCGCTACCTGCGTTTTACGATTGTCGATCCCGGTATGAATGTTCCCGAGATCGTGCTCTATGGAAAGGCTTTGGGGCCGATCCAGCCCGCCAAGGCGCCAGCGCCGAAGCCGCATAAGCGGCCGACGATGGATCAGTTTATTGGAACCAACGCGTTTATCGACGATCCGCTGGACAAAATGCAGGCCGTTGGCTTTGTCCGCGAATATCACAACTGGAGCTGGGATGCGGGGGACGGCAAGGCCGATGCGCCTGCGTATCCCAACAATCTGGTCGCGTTCAATCCATCTTCCGCGGCAGGCGGAAATTACTGGTTTTTCGACGATTACTACGCGAAGCTGAAGAATGCGGGAATTACGGTCTGTCCGGCGATCCAGGGCAATGTGAAGTGGCTGGCCGGCGATGGCGCGCACATGAGTGATAAGGTCGCCGCGCCGGGAAAAGACCCCTCCGATCCGGCGTCGTACGCCGCGCACGCCGACCACATGTTCCAGTTCGCGGCCCGCTACGGCGCCGCGAATGTTCCAGACAATCTGCTCAAGCTTGCCGCGAACCAGCCGCGCAAGAGCGGGCTGGGGCTGCTGCGTTATTTTGAGAACCAGAACGAGCCGGACGCCTGGTGGCATGGTCGCGCGGGCTACGCAAATCCGTACGAACTCGCCGCGCAGTGCAGCGCGGACTACGATGGCCATCAAAAGGCGATGGGCGTCACATTTGGCGTCAAAAACGCCGACCCCAGCGCCAAACTCGTGCTGAGCGGTCTGGCGGGCGTGAACCTGGATTACATCAAGGCGATGAAAGTCTGGGCCGACTGGAACCGCCACGGCGATTTTCCGGCGGATGTGATTAACCTGCACCATTATTCCAACAACGCCGCCGGCCAGACATCGGGGCAGATCGGCGTCTGCCCCGAAGCCGACGGCTTGAAGGACATGATGAAAAACGTCGTGGACTACTGCGAGCGTGAACTGCCCGGCCGCGAAGTCTGGCTGACCGAGTTTGGCTACGATACGCATCCTGCCTCCGTTCAGCGCGCTCCGGCGATCGGCGAGACGAGCGCCGAGGAAGTGCAGGCGCGCTGGATCGTTCGGTCGTACTTAGTGCTGGCCGCGGCCGGCGTGGACCGAGCCGCGCAGTTTATGCTGCGCGACACCAATCCTAAGGATCCAACACAGTTCAGCACCAGCGGCTTAGTGACGCAGAAGGGCGAATGGAAGCCGAAGCCTTCCTGGTATTACACCGCCACGCTTAAGAACCGACTGACGGGTATGCGTTTTGACGGTGAAGTCCGCAGCGGCAATCCTCAAGTCTGGATCTACCGGTTCCGCGCTGACAATGGCAAGGGAGCGTATGCTGTGTGGTGTCCCAAGACGGAAAACGCCAAAGTTTCAGCGTTCCGGCTGCCGAAATTGACGGCGTCCAAGAGTGCGACTCTGGTGGAGATGGTGAACGGTCAGACCAGCGGTCAGGCGTCGGCTCTCGCCGTAACCAATGGCGCCGTGACCGTGGATGTGAGCGAGCGGCCAGTCATGATTCTGGTCGATACGCTGTCTCGATGAGTGAGGACGATTCCAAAGTTATGGCAACGATCTACGATGTCGCAAAAGAATCCGGGTTTTCGCTTTCCACGATCTCCAATGTGCTGAACGACGGACCGCGTCCGGTGCGTCCGGAGACGCGTCAGAGAATTCTGGAAGCGATGCGCCTCCTGGACTACCATCCCAGCGCAATGGCGCGTGGGCTCGCCCGGCAGCGCACGAACAATCTGGGCATTCTCTTCGGAGTGGTCGAATCCGCGTCGATTGTGATCAATTCCTATTCCGCCGCCATCCTCCAGGGTGTTCTCACGGTCGCGTCAGTGAGCGGCTACAACATCACGCATCTCACGACCCCGTGGCGCGGCAAAGAGTATTCCCTGGCGCAGTTTCGCGATCGCAGCACCGATGGCGTACTTGTCGTCGCCCCGCCTACCGATTCCGATCTGATCCCCGCATTGGCTTCGCTCAAACTGCCTCTGGTTGCGGTATCCTGGCCGCCGGAGCGCGAAAGCGTGCCTTCGGTGGATGTGGATGACGTTCACGGCGCGCGTCTGATCATGGGGCATTTGCTGGATTTAGGGCATCGCCGGATCGGGCATCTGATGGGACATGGAAATTTGATCAGCGCCGGCGTGCGCCGCGCGGTCTACGAGCAGTGTCTGGGTGAGGCGGGAATCGCCATGCGGCCTGAGTACGTGCTGACTGGAACCTACTCTACAGAGTCCGGCTACGAAAACGCGCGCCGACTGCTTTCATTGCCAGAACCTCCGACCGCGATTTTTGCGGGCAACGACGAGATTGCGTTCGGCGCCATGGAAGCGGCGCGTGACATGGGAATCTCCATCCCAGGACAGCTTTCGATCGCCGGCGTGGACGACCGCCCGCTAGCCGCCTATATGAATCCGCCGCTCACCACGCTTCGGCAGCCGTTTGTCCGCATTGGGGAAGAAGCGCTTCGCCTGCTGATCCAGAGGGTTGAAGGCGCGCCTATTCCCGCCACGGCCCATCTTTTCCAGCCGGAGCTTGTCGTGCGCGGCTCCACCGCGCCGCCAAACGAATAATTTCCTGAGCAGCGAGACCCGACTTATCTGGCGTCGGCGTTTTTAAGCTCTTTGATGATCTTAATGAACGCCGCCATGCGATCGGAGGCGGGGGCCGTGCTCCAAATCGCCCACACTTCGGCGTGAAGCGGGAAGGAAGTCTCCACTTCAGCACATCGAATCCCAGGAGAGTGTGATTGATGATGGTTCGCCGGCGTCAGGAGCAGGCCCGCGCCGCTGACGACAAGGGCCATGCAATTTTGCCCGGGTTCACGCTCGCGGATGCTGGGCGAGACGCCCGATGATTCGAAGGCGGCGATCGTTCGGTCGTAATAGTCTGGGTTCTCGTGGCGCGGATGCAGGATCAGTGTTTGTCCATTCAGTTGTTTCAGCGTAACTTTGCCGCTGGCGGCCAGAGGGTGACCTTCGGGGATCAGCAGGGAAAGCGGCTCCCGGCGCAGCAGCAGGCTCTCGAACTGCGCTTCATTGGCCGGCTCGTCGGAGAACGCCAGGTCCGCGCGGCCTGATGCGAGCGCTCCCGGCTGCGCTGCTCCCGGCATCTCCACAAGATCGATACGCGCGTCGTGATCCTGCTCGCGGAACGCCGTCATTAGCCGTGGCAGCACTGTTTGAAGCGCAAGCGGGGTGTACGCCAGCCGGATCTGCCCTGATTG
>JAOQAA010000138.1 GCA_025963815.1 Capsulimonas sp. | reverse complement strand
CTTTGCGGTAGATGCGGATGGTCAAATGCCATAGATCCCGGGCGCGGACGCATTTGATGTGGAATCGATCCGTCAACTGACCGAAAACCGTGTCGATCAAGTATCGTACATCACTATAGCGCCACTTCTTGCCTTGGGCCGTGTCGGGATCACGCTTGGCATGACGGGCAGGCAGCGTCAACAGGTACTGTTGGTTCGCCGCCAGCTTTGCCTTGATTTCGGGAATGCAATAATTGCGATCTCCCAAGATGGCGCAGTCCATCGGAGCCGACTGCGCCAGTGGCAGCGTGATGGACTGCTCAGACTGGTTAGCCGGAGCGAGAAAAAACTCCGTAATGAACCCAGGCCAAGTGATACGCGCATGCAGGCGGAACCCGTAAAATGTTTGACGACCGCTGTGGTCTTTTCCATACCAGGCCGCGCCCCGAAAGCATTCACAGAAAGTCGCTCTGGCAAATCGGCAGACAGGGACCGGCATACTGTCCACGATGTGAATTCGGTCATCCGCTGGGGCGACCTCCTGAACCACTCGCCGCCAGATCTGTTCTTTGATATGCCATAGGTTAGCGGCTTGGCGCACAAATGTCGTTCGATTGGTCTTGGCCAGTGCCGGAAAGAAGTGGCTCCAGTGGCGAGTAAAGTAGGCAAAGATGTGTTTGTCGCAGTCCATGCCCAGCATCTCGCCCACACATTCCATCGTAAGCACTTCCGCATCGGCGAGTTTGGGCGCAGGTCCTCTCTGCCGTAGCCGATCGACATGCAGTCGTTGTTTTGCAATGTGCAATTCGTCGTCAATCAAGACAAACATGGATATAATAAGCTCGTCTAGGTCCATCGTGAAAGTACCTCCCAGCGTTAGCACCTGAAAAGTACCCACACGAAGGGCCTAGATATTCTTATGTCCGAAACTTGCACATCGCGTTAACTACGTAGTATCCAGGATTGACTGGGCTGGCGCTGGAGTATTGATGTGTCGGAGAAGAGCCCGCGCCGTGCGGCAGAGATCCGTCGCCGAAATCCCAGTCATAGGTAAAATTCGTGGCGCAGTTTGAGGTCGCGGTAGCGGAAAACTGGACATTGTCGCAGGTCGTCGGCGAAGATGGCGTCACGCTGGGCGTGGTGAGGCCGATACGACGTGCGGCTAAGCCCAAACGAGAGTCAGACGAGCATAGGGAAAGGCTAAAGAGGCGGTTCGGGATGGTGCGCATGTCGGAGGTCCTTAACAGGAATAAAGTTCAGTTTGTAAGACCATGCTTATGTTTCCACCTATTTTTATCGCACGAACGGCAGGCGCGGCGCCGGAGGCGCCATCGGAACCCAGGGAGCGCCAGGACGAGGCGGGATCATGGGCGCGCCGGGTGTGGGCGGGAGGACGCCGGGACGGGGCGGGATTGGAATGCTGACTGTCGACGGCATGGGCGGGGACGGAACGGTGGGGCCGCCGGCGGATGTGAGCGGGGGCGCTGGCGCTATCGGTGTTTGCTTGATGGCGATGCGCGGCGGCAGCAGGGCGAGGACGGCCGGGTGTTTGGCGGCGAAGTCGGACGCCATGACGCCTTGCTTGGTTTTGGCGCTGGGATTAGCGCCTTGGGCGAGCAGGAGTTTGACGAGGAATACGCTTCCAGACTGGGAGGCCAGCATGAGGGGGGTGTAGCCGTCGCGGTCCGACGCCTTCACGTTCGCGCCTTTATCGATCAGCATCTTTGCGATCACGGCGCTATTCTTCAGGCAGGCGGCCATTAGGGGTGTGAACCCGCGCGCGCTTGCGGTGTTGACGGACGCTCCCGATTGAAGCAGCTGGCGGACGATCCCGGTGTAGCCGTACCGAGACGCCCAGATCAATGGACTGTCGCCCTGCTTATCGCGAAGATTGACGGAAGCGCCGTTCGTCAGCAAGAGATTGACAAGCGTCGGATCACCCTTCCCCGCAGCGATCATCAGGGCGGAGCGCCCCAGTACATCCTGCGCGTTCACGCTGGCGCCGTGCTCAACCAGGAGCTTGGCGCGGACGAGGTCACCGAGCGATGTCATCACGATCAAGGGAGTGACGTTCTGAGCGCCGCGCGTGTCGGCCTTCGCTCCGCTGTCCAGCAGCGCTTGGAGGACGGCGTCCACACGCGATCGCGAAACGCCGGGGCGCGTCCCTTCGGCAATGGCGACCATCAGCGGCGCCGGCGCCCCCTTGAGCGGAGCGGGATTGACGGACGCACCCGCGCCAATGAGGAGCCGCACGGCCTCCGTGTTCTCCCGCGACGCCGCGATCGCGAGCGGCGTCCACCCCCGCTGCTGCACGGCGTTCACATCCGCGCCATGCGCCGCAAGGAGCTGCATCGTGGCGAGATCGTTCTGCGCGGCTGCAATCCCCAGCGGCGTCACTCCCAAGGAGTTATGCACGTTCACCGAAGCGCCCCTCGCCAGCAGCAAGGTTACTGTGGAAGCCGCCTTGAGTTCGGCCGCCTCACACAGCGCCGTATTCCCATGACGATCCGTTGCATTGATATGCGCGCCCTTGTCCAGCAGCAGTTTGATCACCGCCCCATTATCCTTCGCTGCGGCGGCGTACAATAGCACGGGCGTCCCGCCCTTATCGTGGGCGTTCGGGTCGGCGCCCTGAGCCAGGAGCGACGCGACGTGCGGGAGATTGCGGTGAAACGACTCCGCGATCAGGGATTGATTGAGCTGCGCCTTTGTATAAGTGGGCTTTATCGCAATGCGCCGCGTCGGCGCTGCGGCTTTCGGCGCGGGCTTTGCCGAGAATGGGGCAGGAATCGGAACGGCGGAAGAGACCGGCAGACGCTGGGCGTCGGCCTTTGGCGCGGACGCCAGGCTCAGGAACAAACTAAGAACGATCGGCGCCAGCTTCAGAAGGCGGCCATCGGAGAAGTACAAAATGTTCATAGGCGGCAACAGAATTGCCCGACGGCTTCTAGCCGCCGGGCGCAGAGCGAATTCATTGGTAAAGGTTGATTGAGAGCAGCCCTTGGCCCTATCCGGAAATCGTTCCCAACTTGCTCAAAGGCATCTCGCCGAATTCCCCCATCATAAGTGCAACGACAATCGCATGGACATTTCGGCTGTCGACAGTGTTCGTGTCGATGCCGTACTTGGCGGCTCGTTTCACTGTCCATGGCGTGAATGTACGAATCTCCGGCGCACCTCCGGACGGCATCACAATAAACGGCGGGCTGTCGTTGGCTCCGGAACCTGAAAATACCTTCGCGATCGGAAAGTCACGCAGTTTCATATTCTTGAGCGCCTCGGTATCGTGGATGCGGCTCAATGTATCTTTGTCCATGTCCGTGATTTCGGCGCTGGTAATGGTGATGTCCGCTATGGGATCCGTGGCGGAATAGGAGATCCTCAGCACACCACGGCGGGCTGCGGTGAGATCGGCTCCAGGGCCGCCGCTCATGATCTGCCCCCACTGCGCTACGGATTGAAGATACTGTACCTGAACGGCGCTCTGATATGTCTCCTCTAGCCCCTTCAGCAATCGACCAGCCGCAACCGCTCCTTCCGCCGGCGGCATCGCCTCTAGAGTCGGCGCAATATTGAGAAGGATATCTTTCTGCGCCTCAAGCTTCAAATCAATGAGCGACAGGCGGTGCGCCTCCATGAATTTCTGCGATTCCTTCAATGATGACGAAATCTGCGCGTAAACCTTCGGCACGCTTTCCTTTGCCTTCCCTCCAAGCCAGGCTCCGCCTTTTGTGGCGAGGCTGGCCGCCTGGGCGCGGGCGGATTCAGTGTCGAACTTGGCTAACTCTTCTGCGCTTATCATCCCGGCTGGCTCCGCGGTTTTGAGGGCTCGGTTCAGAATGAAATTGCCGGCAGCCTTTCCGGCTTCCAGCGCCACACGCTCGGCCAGAGCGCCAAGAGCCGCGCCAATCGCGAACTGAACGCCCGCTTGAATCGCCATGTCCGTCATTGAGGAATCATCGACCTTGCCGAAATCCGCCTCCAGCTGTTTTACGGCTTCCATCTGCTTATCGAACATCGCCTGGTACTGCACGACGATGGCCTGAACTGTCTCGCTGACGCTGGCTTTAGGGACAACCGCTTTGGCGTCTGTCGGCGCAGGCGCCGCAGAAGGCGTCGCCGTAGTCGGGGTGGTAGGATCACGCTGGACAACCGAGCGGGAAGACGCTGTCGTTTGCGGCGCCCGACTGAGGGAGGGGCCGCTCGTCGCCCCTTGCTGCACGACATGTGTCAATTCATGCGCCAGCAGACGCTTGCCGTCACTGCCGCCGGGCGAATATTCACCGGATCGGAACGCAATGTCGCTCCCTACCGTGTACGCCCGCGCGGAGACTTCTTCTGCGGAGCGTGAGGCTTGTGCGTCGCTGTGAATGCGTACCCCGCTAAAGTCATGGCCGAACCGCGGCTCCATAAAACCGCGCGTCTCCGCGTCGAGCGGCGCGCCGCCGCCCGCTAAGCCGCGATCCACAATATCGCTCACATCAGCCGATCCATCGTCATTCTCACCCATTCGCTGCACAAGCGGCGAAGAGACGCTATCCATCGAAGAACGATGTAATTCTTCCTCTTCTGGAAGTTCTTCACGCAAGGCGACATCCGTCGCCCCCATGCGCATGACGTGATCGGCGACCTGGTCAGCTTCCTCTTCATGCACATCGCCGGGCTGGCTGACGGTCATTTTCGCTTGCGGGCGGCGCGCGGAAATGCGGCTGATGTCGTGCCCGAACGCCGCAGGCGCGCCCCCACCGGCGGAGGCGCGCCAAACTTCAGGGGCGCCAGACGCCGCTGCGGCGTCCGGTTCACTGCGCTTGCGTAACAGTGCTGCACGTTGTTTCATGGGTTACTCCCAGGGTTGCTCACTGCGTCATACCCAGCCCGCCACTTCCGAATCCGTGAGCGTTTTGTCCAGTTTAGCATATTCCGACTGCGCGGCGCGCAGTACATGGACCATGCCGATCTCGGCGCCTTCGTCGGCAGCGAGAAAGGCGGCGTTCAAAGCGATATTACGGATATTGCCGCCCGCCATGGTGAGACGCGCCAGCTTCTGAGGGTCCAATTCGTGCGTCGGCGCGTCCGCCGGAAAGACGCGCCGCCAGATCTCGGCGCGCTGTACGGGGTCGGGAAACGGGAACTGCACCACGAAGCGCAGGCGACGCAGGAACGCCGTGTCCAATGCGCTTTGCAGATTGGTTGTGAGGATCGCCAGCCCCCGATAACTTTCCATTCTTTGCAGCAGATAACTCACTTCGATATTGGCGTAGCGGTCGTGGCTGTCCTTGACCTCACTGCGCTTGCCGAACAGGGCGTCCGCCTCGTCGAACAGCAGTACGGCGCCGCCCTCTTCGGCGGCGTCGAAGACGCGCCTCAAATTCTTTTCGGTCTCGCCAATATACTTACTGACGACGGAGCTCAAATCGATCCGATAAAGATCGAGCCGAAGCTCGCGTGCGATCACCTCGGCGGCCATGGTCTTTCCCGTCCCGCTCGACCCGGCGAACAGAGCGCTGACGCCGAGCCCGCGCGAGCCCTGGGCGGCGAAGCCCCACGTCTCGTAGACCGTCGCGCGCTGACGGACATGCGCGGCGATGTCGCGCAGGATGAGCCGCTGGGCTTCGGGGAGCACGAGATCGTCCCAGCCGGCGTGGGATTCGATGCGCTGCGCCAGATCGTCCAAGCGCGGACGCGCCTGCGACCGGACGGCGTCCCACACAGCCGCCTTGAATGTCCCCGCCGTGTCCTCGGGCGGATCGGGATCCAGCGCCGACTGGGCGACGGCGGCCAGCGCCTCAGCGCCGGCGGCGCGGATGGTCTGCGCGCCGACATCGAACTGGGAGGTCAATATCTCCACATGACCGTTCAGCGCATGGGCGTCGCCGAGAGCGCCGCGCCACAGGACGCGCTGCTCGGCGATCGTCGGCTTGCGGACATCAAATGAGACCACCGGGCGCAGTCCCGGGCGGCGGCGCTCCCGGGCGGCGACAAACACGACGCCCGGCGTGCGGCCGATAAACCGGGTGACAGCGGCGGCGCGTGTGGCGTCCGAGGGGTCGAGATCGTCGCAGTCAACCAGCAGCGCAAGGCCGCCGAGCGCCGCCTCGCGCTCCCAAATCCGCAGCAGCAGCTCCCATTCGGCGGGACCTGCCGGAAGCGCGTCGGGCGTGGCCACGCTCAAACCGCGTCCAATCGCCGCCGCCGCCCCGTGCGCGATCATGATCTTCGCCTCCCGGTCATCCCCGCAAAGCTGAATGACCGGCAGCGCCGACGCCTCCCCGGAAGACGACCAGGCCGCAATGATCTTTTTCACGACCTCATGATGGGACGGAACCAACTCGTCCGATCGACGCGCTGGCTCGATCAGCCCCGCCAGGCGCTCATCGGGATACTCCACGCCGGTCAAGAAGTGCAGCACGCGCTCCTGGACATGCATGGGAGCGGCGGTGAGGGAACTGGAAGAGGAAAGGTCGATCAGCTTCGCGCGGCGCAGGGGCGCGGTCGGCGCAAGGGCGTTCCAGTGGGCGTCCGGCAGCGCAGCGAGCGCGAGACTGAAGGTGGGATAGGCGCGCGCGGGATCGCCCTGAGCCTCGGCGCAGAGCAGGGCCCATCCGGCGGAAAGCTCCATCCCGGCGCACAACAGCATAACGTCGCGCTCGAAGGAAGACAGACCAAAGACGCGGCAGACGTGCCCAAGCGCGGACGCATCCGGCCCCGCGTTTTCTTCCGGCGGCGAGAGCGGATGTGCGGCTTGGTCCCCACCCTTCACACGCGCGACATGGCGCTCCAGCGCGCCGCGCACGCGCGCGAGGGCCGCCGCCAGCGACTGCTGGTTTTCCTCATGCCACCGATTGGGCTGGCTCATTTGGCTTCCCCGCCGGGACGTCTTTTTGGATCGTCACCATAACTTTATAGACCGCCGAGGGGCGGTAACGGGCCTGCAAGGTCGTCCACAAGCGCGAGATCTCGTCCAGATTCATCGTCTGCGGAGAAATCTTGATCTGTTCCAGCCGGTCGAGCAGCTTTGGGTCGGCGAGCGTCGCCGCCATCGGATTGACGATCCGGCCGCCCTTGTTCGAAGAAAGCGCCGTCAGGATCGACCCGATCGTCTCACGCGTCAGCGTCCCCTGCTCGCTCAGCAATGTCAAGACGCAGCCGAGCAGCACTTCGATCTGCAAGTCCTGCGCCCCGTACGCGGTCACCAAGTAATACAGCTCCAGGCTCACGGGATACCCAACGCCCGCCTCCTCCGGATCGGCGTGACGGCTCTGCGAATACAATCCCTTGGGCTGCACCTGATAGAGAAATAAATTGATCTGCGGCTTCTCGTCCGCCCCCGTCGTGATCCGATCCGGGGACGACGCCGAGACCACGGCGTCCCCGCCGATACTGGTCGTGACGGCGCGATCGACGAGGCCGTTCTCGACGATGTTCTTTAAGATGGCCGTCACCGATGCGAGGATCAAGCTATGCGCCATGGGTTACTCGTTTCTGTGGGCTGATTTAGAGGCCCTCATCCCCCAGCCCCTTCTCCCAACTCTGGGAGAAGGGGAGCCAGAGCTTTTTGGGTTAGGATCTGAAATCAAAAATCCTAACTTGAAATCTCAATCTTCAATCTGACTCCCCCTCTCCCAGAATTGGGAGAGGGGGCCGGGGGGTGAGGGCCACATCCTACCGCCCCGCCCTGCCGATCATCTTCTGCGCGTCCGACGCAAGCTGTTCCCCAGGCGGCGCCCACTTGAGCGTCTGCTTCCACTGATCGACCGCTTTGTCCTTCTGGCCGCCATTATAGAGCGTGATCCCGTAGTTGTAATACGAGAGCGCGAGGCTCTTTTTCGTGAAGTCGTCGTCGGGCTTCGCGGTCAGCGCCTGAAGGCGCATTTTGATGGCGTCGTCGAACTTCTGGCTGCGTCCAGCCTCCGTCGCTTCATTGTTGAGCGTGGTTACGAGGCCGTCGCGCGCTCTCGTGTTGGTGGGATCGATGTCGAGCGCCTGCTGGAGCAGGGCGGCCGCTTCGGCGTATTGGCCCTGGCTGCTCAGATCGTAGCCCTGACGTGTCAGAGCCATCGACTTGCCGGGATCGGCGGTGGGAATCGAAGGCCCGGGTCCCGGACCAGGCCCCGGATTGTTGTGCTGCTGCGTCTGGTTCTTGCGGATCTGCGCTTGACGCTGCGCTTCCAGCTGCGCGGCGCGCCGGGCTTCAGCGGCGCGCAGGGCGGTGAGGCGTTTTGCGTCGGCATCCGCCTGCAAGGAGGCGAGACGCGTGCGCTCGGTGGTCTGCGCCTGGATCTCAGCTTGACGCTTTGCTTCCGCCAGCTGCTGAGCGGCCTGGGCGGCCGCTTCCTTTTGGCGGGCGGCTTCGGCGGCGAGCTGCGCGTTGCCGGGGTCGGCCTGCGCCTGCTGCTGGGCCTTTTGAGCGTTTTTTTGTGCCTCCGCCGCTTTTTGTGCGGCGGCTTTCCGCGCCGCTTCCTGCTGGGCGGCGCGGATCGCCGCCATTGGGTCCCCGATATTGATGCTGCCACTGGTGAGGATCGGCTTGTTGTCCGAGGAGGACACGGCGACCGAAAGCGGCCCTGGCGATGCCTTGAGCGGGATGGTGAGGGTGAT
>JAOQAA010000087.1 GCA_025963815.1 Capsulimonas sp. | reverse complement strand
TTCGGCTGCGCGGCGCTTTGAATGTTTTTGTAACACACCAACAGCGAGAAAACAGCAACCGTCGCCGCAAGCAGCGACGATAGAAACAGCGGCGGCGTTCGTCCAAACAACGAGTTGCTTACACTTGTGCTGGGAGACAGTATCTCAATAAGCCGCTCTAAAGACGATAAAATGTGCCGCGCCGTCAATGGGATGGCGACAAGGGCGAACAACGAGACGTTTCGATTGGTGTTGAGAGCGGCGTAGGCCAGCGCAACAAAGATCGCCACTTCAGCGACTTCGCGCTTGCGGCGGGAAAACGCCAGCCCAAGCGCGCAGGTCATGATTAGAAACACCAGCGAATGCCCGGACGCGCTGTGCAGATCGACCGCCTGCCATTCTTTGACGAATTCCGGCATCGTTTGATCGCCGACTGTTGACCGGAAGATCTCAAAGATCCTCACGCCATAGGGATTCGCCATCATGACGAGAAAACACGCCGCCGCCGCGATCAACTCCGCTCGGGCGACGCCAATAGAACGGTCTTTCTTTTCGGCGTCGTCCCCGCTGAAGTATTTCCCCTCCACAAGGTCGCAGATCCCAAATGCGGCAAGGATCGCCGCGCCGGCGATGACGCCGGCGTGAAAGTTCGCCCAAACGACGCAAATCACAGGCGCCCAGTAAAGATGCCGAACATGCGCGGAGCCGCGCCGTACACGGAGAACGACGCCGACCAAAAACGTAAGCGCAAGATAAGTGATGAGGTGAGGACGCGGCGAGATGAGAGGGCTCACCGTCCACGCCGCCCATAGCGACATGAGGAACGCAATCACGGGAGCGCCGGCGGTTTCGCGCAGCAAGATCACATACAGAGCGATAAATGTTGTGAGAAGCGCTGCGACTTCGAATATCCATACTGCGGGATATCCACCCACTGCGAACAGTTTCCAGAGAAGAACGCACATTCCCCATTCATGGACGATCCACGGCGTTCCATATCTAGACCATGAGTAGGTGTCGTGGTAAGGGAATTGATGCGTTTCATCAATCAATTTGCCGGTTCGCATCTGCCAGAAGAGATCGGTCGCCGGCGAAGGATTGAAGCACAGAGCGATGATAAACACCGCGAGCGCAAAGCCAAGGATTCCAAGGAGAGTTCTCTGCTTACCAATAAGTCGTTGTGTCATACAAATCTACGTCTGAGAACTGGCGGGACGGCTTTCTTCTAAATTACTGCAATACGGGAACGGCGCTGTCGAGAGAAGAAGCCGGCTTAGCGATTGTGGCTAGGTAGGCGCGATAGCTGTCTCGGACATAAAGGGCGACCAGAGGGTAGCAGATCGGCAGATAATAGTTCCAGCAATAGGGTGAAAACAGGACGGAAGCGATTGTGGCGTAGCAATACAGCTTCACAGGCTCTTGCTTGCGCGCCAAATACGTGACGAAGAGCGGGCCCATCACTCCCAGCAGCGAAAGCGTCAAGCGCGGACCGGGAGGGAGAGGCCCAGAAACATAATGCCATCCCAAATGCTTTGCCAGTCGAAGGCACGCAAGCGAGAGGGAAATGTCGCCCGGGTAAAAAGTGCCCTGGCGAATCATCGGCAGCACCCAGTTCGCCCATTGCCAGTAGGAGTGAAGTCCGCAAAATATGAGGCCCGCCGCAAAACCGACGAAAAGTAAGATCGCCGCTGGGATTGCAACGCGTCGCCCTTCTTTCCATACCGCAAGGACCAGCGGCAAAAGCGTATACAGTTTCAACTGGGCCGCCAGTGCAAAAAATATTCCGCGCTGATTTGTCGCAATCGCCATTCCCACGAGCGCCCACATCATGGGATCGGCGTTCGCGGTGGACAGTGCGAAATAAACTCCGGGAGTCGCCCCGACCGCCAATCCCCATTTTAATGTTCCATCCACGGAAAACCGTCCAGAAGAAATACGGGCGAGGCTTGCGGCAAAAGTCCAAAACGCCGTCAGAAGAAGTGCGTACCAGATACGGGAAAATGTCATCGCCGACACGTCGCCAAGCGGAGCTTCCAGCATAGCGAATTGCGGCAGATAAAGGAAATAAGGGCCGGCCATCATCTTGTCCGGGCCGTAGCCCGGACGCGCTCGATAGAGTGTATGGTGATGGAGCGCGTTCTGTGCCGTCATATAAAAAACGGGCGTGTCACGCATCGAATCGCTGCGGTTCCAATGTGCGGGAATAAAAAAGAACACCTGATATGCCAAGTGCAGCGCGGCGAGCACCGTAATCAAGGACCGCAGCAAATCAGATCGCCAGAAAGTCAGCGCAAGCTTGTTCATGAGGGATTATACACCAGGTTTCCGCCGCTTCGCTCAGGAGGAGCGCTTACGGTTATCGGAGATATTACAAAACTTTTTTCGCGGCATGTTTGACCTGGTTATTGAAACGGATATATACCTGTGTCAGTGAAATACTGAACGCACACTTGATTAGAACACACTGAAAACATGCAGCGCGGCGCTAAGGATGGCGCTATTGGAAGAGACAGGAAGTCCAGTTACCCCAGGGAGGAAAATGTCGATGTTTACGATTTTGATGTGGATTGTTGTTGGTTTTCTTGCCGGCCTTCTGGCCAAGGCGATTGTCCCCGGCACGGCCGATGAGCCCGGCGGCTTTGTTGGAACTACGGTTCTTGGTATCGTCGGCGCGGTCGTCGGCGGGTTTATCTATCACTTGATCACCGGAAGCCGATCGTTTACCACGACGCTCGACATCATGAGCATCGTTTGGGCAGCCATCGGAGCTATCGTGGTCGTAATGATCAGCCGTATGCTAAGCGGCCGCCGGGCGATGTAACCATCGCATCGACTTAAGATAAGGCGAGCATTCGCCAGTAAGGCCCGGACATCGTTGTCCGGGCCTTTTTCACGTCTGTCCTCTCAATCGGTTTACTCGATCCGCCAGAGCAGGTAAAGTCCGATGACCGTGAAGAGAATATCAGGCGCCCAGGCGGCGAG
>JAOQAA010000085.1 GCA_025963815.1 Capsulimonas sp. | reverse complement strand
GGAACTCGTCAAGGCGCCCGCCAACGCCTATCCCCGCTACGATCCCTGGGGGGAATCCCTAACTGTTCGGTTCGATCAAGATGGGGACTACACGTTCGAAGTGACGATCAGCGACCAGAACAGATTGAATATCAGCAGCAAAATCGACTTCAGCGTACGCCGAGTTGCCGCGCCAGCGCCGCCATAAAATCCGAAGCCGACGCGTCCTCAGGCAGCTGGGAGACCTGGGCGTCTCCCAGCTCCATCACCATCCACTCGCCGCCGCGCCGCTTCGCCACGTCCATTGTGAAAAAGCGGCTTTGCACACGCGCCGCAATGTTCGTGAAGTGCTCGATGGGTGGCTTGAGCGCCCCATAATCGCCTTCGTCCCAGTACTGACTGACGACGATCGGCGCTCCGTCCAAAAAGAAAAGCCGAAACTCTTGCGTGAGCGGCATCCCGCTTTGCGAATGCGTTGTCAGCGGCTCGAACTCGACGAACTGACGAAAGACCAACCCTTCGTTGAGATCAGAGCCTTGCAGTTCCAGGAACCGTCCTACAACCCGCGCAACGCCGTTCGCTCGGATGCGTCGGGAATAAAACACGCCTCATCCCACTCATGTTTGCGCGACTTGACATAGTCCTTCACAATGATGGGGCGCGCCCCAAACGGACGCAGAAGCTCCATGACGGCGTCCATGGAAGCCTCGCCGCTCCAGCGCATCCAGACCGTCGCGGGCGTCTGTCCCTCAATTGCCTCATAAGATTCCGGCAGGTAGTGGCAATGCCGGTATTCCGCCGGCGAGTTGACAAGGCGCACGCCACGGCCCGCAAGCGCGTCAGACAGAGATGCGTACTGAGAAAGCGTCATCATCCAGCCGCGATAGACAGCGATCTCTTCCCCCTCGCTAGGCGCGACGCGCGCCACGGCGCGCGCCGGATCGTCTTCATAGACGAGCGCTTCGAAGTTAATCAGCGAGCGACTCAAGCCAAGCTCCTCGGCCGCCGCCGCTTCGTCCGCATAGGAAGGGTCAGGGCTGCGTGAGTCCAGTGGGTGCGCGGGAAAGAGCAGTCTCATGGGGCGGTCTCGGGGATAAAAGTATTGTCCATGAAAGATTTTAGCGTACAAACCCCAAAAACACGAAATCCCCACCATACGTGATGGTGGGGATTTCGTAAGAGATTACCTTATTGACCACCCAGAGTCGGCGCATCGGGCAGTGCTGGGAGGTGGAAGTCGAGTACGCTTGCGCGCACCGTTTTCACCGTCTCTCCCGATTTCAGTCGGAAGACACTCGGTTTGCCTGCTCCGGTATCAACCGTGACTGTCATCGGTCCGTCCGTCGTCATGGTCAGGGTTCGGCTGCCATCTTTGATGACGGAGGCGACAAGGCTGAGGTGGGTCATTCCCACCGTCAGGTTCCGCAGACCGTTCTCCCCGGAGAGGCGTGGCCGCCAGGAAACGCGGCGGGTCGCCGCCTGCACCCGGACGCCAATGACATTCTCGATCAGCAGAGAGACGGGACCGTCCCCGCTCCAGCCGACCATATCCCTAACTCCATGTCCCTCAGGCGAATCGGGCGCATAATTTTCCCAAATCGTCCCTGTCTTGTCCAGAACAGTCGACATATTCGCCAGATAAGTCGCCGTCACTTGAGTCGCCAGGTCTTCGTAGCCATAGTCCTGCAGGCCCTTAATCACCATGTAGTTCGTGGGCGCCCAGACGGCGCCGTTCCAATACTGGCCATCCGCCGTATAGCCGGGCTCATCGGCGGCCAGGGCGGGGACCATATTTGCACGCCGAAACTCGTGCGGATCCTGAAGGTGGTTAACAAGCGACTTGGCCTGCGCGGGCGAAGCGATGTGGGCGAGGAGCGGCCAGAACCCGAGCACGGTCTTGATCCCAGTGGAGGATCCATCCGCCTTGAGGTCGTAGTAGAATCCGGACTTTGTATCCCACATCCGCTGGGATACTAAGCGCGCGAGCTTGCGGTTCTCGCCGTCGAAGTAGCGCACCACATCTTTATTGCCCGCTTCCTGCGCGATGCGTGCGATGTAATAGGCGTTCTGCGCCTGCTGGGCTGTCATATCCACCCAGGAATAAGCAGTGGCGTTTCGAATCAGATCGTCTTCGCCCGCGCCCAGCCCCGTGTTCCAATACAAGTCGTCATCGCGGCGGCGGTTCGCGGCGAGCCACAGATAGTTTCGAACCCAGGGCGTCAGAACATCCCGGAAACGGCCCCGATCTCCTGTCAGCAGATAGTTCTGCCACTCCACCCAGGAAAGCAGCGGCGGGTTGACCGAGTTGACAATGCCCCCAAAGTAGTAGTCCTCTCCGGTGGCGCGACTAATCTCTCGGCAGATAAAGCCATCGGGATGCTCCTTCGCATAGAAATTGTCCAGCGAACCGATGGCGTGGAACTGCGGCTCCGCGTAGTGGGCGAACAGCACCATGAAACAGGTGTCCCACTGGAAGGTGTTGCCGTTGAAAGCCGGATCGATGAAGTTACTGACAAACCCGCTGTTTGGTTCGGGCTGCTTGAGGTGCTGGAAGGCCAGTTCCCATGACTTCCAGTAGAGCGCGGCCCACTCCGGATGGTCAGCGAGCACGGGCTGGGGCAGACTGTCCCGGCTCCCGTCGAATGTCGGCAGCGCCTTGGGGTCGTAACGCCTTGTTGTGAAAACGTTGGGCTGATTGGCGATTGCTTTGACTGCGGCGGGCGCATCCCACGAGATAGACGCTTCCACGGACGGCGTGGCCTGAGCCAGGGCGGGCGCGCCGGAAGTCAGGGACGCCAGTATAGCGGCAGCCAGAGCCATTTTTGTCGAGGATGATTTCAAAGTAGACTTCGTCCATCGCCTCGCGTTGTTCATCGGGCGAAGGAGTGACTGGCCTTTGTAAAAGTCCAGTATGTGGATATGCAACGGATTAACCTCTCTTGTCGGGAATAATGCGAATATTTCGTGCTCGCGCTATTACCTAACCGGTTAGGTAATAGC
>JAOQAA010000052.1 GCA_025963815.1 Capsulimonas sp. | reverse complement strand
CCCGTCTTCGCTGTATATCCCAGGATCAAAGGCTGATCTGACGTATTGGTGAAACGAACTGTCGCCGTGAGAATATGATTGCGGGCCCCCTTCGGATTGCTGACTTCAAAGCGCGTGACTTCCGCATTAAAAGGCTTGGCGCTGTAGAAGTTGGGCGCGGAGTTTCCGGTTCCCCCCGCCGGCGTGGCTCCTGCGGCCGCGCCTGGTGCGGCCGGCGCATCGGCGGCGCTCACCATGCCGTTCTTGAGATCCGTGAACTGCAAAGCGCGCTCCGTACCCAAACGGTACTGCTTATTCCCCAGCGAGGCCACCTCGCGCACCGTCAACTCGAACGTGTAGCTTGTCCCGTAGATCACGCCGGCGGGCGGCGTCCATATGAGATCAAAACGTGCATCGCTGCTTTCGCCCGGCTGCAAAATGAACTTGGGATCGATGCTGCTGGGCGTAATCAAGCCGATGCCGCGCACCGTCGGGTCGTACGGGCTGTACCGATTGCCCTGATCGTCCGCTGCGGAAGCGGAGCCGCGTACATATCCAAGAATTAACGGCGTTTTTGTTTTGTTCTGGAACCGGACCGTCGCGGTGATCAGCTTTTTGCGCCCGGACACGCTTGTGCGAAAATCGGTCACGGTGGATACGAAGGTTGAGACTTCAGAGCGGGCAGGCGCGGCGGCCGCCGAAGGCAGGAAATGAATGCAGACCGACAGAAGAATAACCGCGCAGAATACAAAACTGCATTTATTGCGATAGAGCACACGGAACATACGACTGCCTCCTCGTGATGATGGATCTTTTCCTCGCTGTCGCGCCCAATTTACCTGCTGAGAATGTTACTGTCAAGCGGAACGTTCGTTCGCGACTGAGCGAAGCGAAATGAAAATAACCGCCGAGGCTGAATAGCCCCGGCGTTATCGGAAGTCCCTCGAAAACCTACTCGGCGGATTCGATTGCCGCAGCCTTCGTCTGGACCGCGTGGATGCGCGCGATGTCGAACTTGGGCTTGCGGTCGAACGTGTAGATTCCGTTTTCCTCAGGATAGATATCCGTCAGCTGCGTGTAGCAGTAGGCGAACATATGCTCATTGGTTAGCATCAGATCGCAGGTCGCTTCGAAGCGATGATGCAAGTCTTCCAATGATTTTGGGTCCGCGCCATAGCCCCAACTTGTCTTGCGATCTTCAAACGTCGATCCGGTAACGATTGGGTTCCAGCGGAACCCGCCGATCTCGCTGACGAAATACGGCTGGCCGCGATAGGGAACGGAGTGCGGCTCCGAGTTCTTATCGCTGTTGAAATTGATGTAGACTTCATTCCCGGCCATGCGGGAATGGCGAAGCCGCATTTTTTCGATTCCCTCTTCGAACTCTTCCTGAATATAATCGTGCGAGTCGTAAATATCTGTTTCCGGAACGCGATGGGCGTATCCGGACGTATCCAACACGGGACGGCTCGTGTCCATCGCCTTCGCGGCTAAGAACAGGGCGCGCGTGGCGTCATCGAGGGTCGTGATCTTGTCGTGCAGACGCTGCCAGGTTTCATTGAGCGGACACCAGCCGATGATGCTGGGGTGCGAATAATCACGTTCCAGGACCTCCAGCCACTGAGCGGCGTAGGTGATGCTCATCTGCTGATGGTCGTGCTGCGGGCCAAACCCGCTGGAGCCCCAGTCCGCGAACTCGCCCCACACCAGATAGCCCATCCGGTCGGCGTGGTAGAGAAAGCGCTCCTCGAAGACCTTCTGATGCAGGCGCGCGCCGTTGAAACCCGCGTCGAGCGATAGTTGGATGTCGGCAATCAGCGCTTCGTCGTTCGGCGCCGTCATGACGCCGTCGGGATAGTAGCCTTGGTCCAGCACGAGGCGCTGGAACACGCTCTTGCCGTTGATCTTGACCTTGCGCCCGTCAATGGCGATGCTGCGCATACCGACATAGCTGCGCGCGCTGTCCATCACGGCGCCCGCGGCGTCTAAGACTTCGATGGTCAGATCGTAGAGAAACGGGTCGGTCGTATCCCAGAGGCGCAGGCGATCGTCGGGAATTTTCAAGTCGAGATTGACGGAAAAATCCAAGTCGGCTCGGCAGTCGGTCTGGGCGATGACGCCGTCGCCGTCGGAGACGCTCGCGCGGACACGGTAGCCGGGCCGGTTGTTGGTAATCTGCTGCTGGATCCGCACGGTCCCATTCGCGACATCGGGCGTGATGCGCGGCCGCTTGAGCGCGATCTCCGGAACAGGCTCCATCCAGACGGTCTGCCAGATCCCCGTGGTGCGCGTGTAGAAACACTCGTGGGGCGCATACTGCCGGGACTGCTTGCCCCGGGGCTGGGAGGGGTCGTTATCGTCGCGGGCGCGCAGGACAATCGTCGCCGTCTCACCCGGCGCCGCCACGCCATTCAGATCGCAGATGATCGGTGAGAAGCCGCCGCGATGACGCCCGACTTCCGTGCCGTTCACCCACACCGTTGCGTCATAGTCCACGGCCTGGAAGTGCAGCAGCACACGCTTGCCGGCCCATTCGCTCGGGATTTCGACGACGCGGCGATACCAGACGGCGTGCATGAAATCCGTATGCTCGACACCGGAAAGCTGGGATTCAGGGCAGAAGGGAACGGTGATCCGACCCGTCAGCTCGCGGCTGCGCATGCCGCGGTCGGCGCCGCTGTCGCCCGGATCGATCTCAAACTCCCATTCGCCGTTGAGGTTCAGCCATTCGGATCGCACGAACTGGGGACGCGGGTATTCCGCGCGTGGGACACTCATCTTACACTCCTTCGTCAAAAACAACGCTGCGCTGCTATGAAAATTGAATTCGATGATTATAATAACATCGGCGGAGAGAAAATGTCCATGCTTGAAATCAACGCGTCCCTTGGCGAAAAGCACATTATTGGCGCGCAAACGCAGGAATGGCTGATCAGTTACAAGGAGTGCGCGCCGTTCCGAATGTATGGGATCGCCCTGGTCGGTATTACGCAGGCGGGTCCGCAGTTTTGTTTCGAGCGCCTGGCCCCAACCATCACTCAGCTGCTGGTCAGCGTCGAAGGCGAGGGCGAGGTATGGATGGACGGCGATTGGCGTCCATTTGAAGCTGGAAACGCCTTCTTCACGCCCGCGCACGCACCGCATGGGTACCGGGCCGTTCCCGGCAAGCCCTGGCGCGTCTGCTGGGTGATTTACACCACGGAGTTCCGGCACGGTCCCACGCTGGGGATTTCCAAGCCCCAGGTGGCTCCGGTGGATGTCGCGCCGATCTCGTCGGCGATTCAAAATCTGCACCGGGAAGCGATGGGAGCGGCGGAGCCGGCGATGCTGCGCGACTGGTCGTCGCTGGTGCACGCCTACGCCCAGCGCGCGATCGCCCCCACGGGACGTCTCCAGCCGCTGTGGAGCGATGTCGGCCTGGATCTGGCCCACCCCTGGTCGGTCGAAGATCTTGCCGACCGCGCCGGCATGAGCCTGGAGCATTTGCGCCGCCTGTGTCACAAGGAGATCGACCGCAGCCCGATGCGCTATGTGACCGAGCTGCGCATGCGTCAGGCCGCCGCCCTGCTCGCCTCCGAATCCTACACCATCGAGGAAGTAGCCTCCCGTGTCGGCTATGAAAACCCCTTCGCGTTCAGCACGGCGTTCAAACGATGTGTCGGCCACAGCCCGTCTCAGTACCGCGGCAAAATTACAGGAAAAGAAATCGGCGAGTTTGGGTAAAACACCCCATACGGATATTCACCGATCACAATCAACCTGAGGATGCTTGTCTTATGAAACCCGAAAATGCGCGCCCCGAGTATCCGCGTCCGCAGTTCGTCCGCCCCGAATGGCTGAACCTCAATGGAGAGTGGGAATTCGATTTTGACGACGCCCGACAGGGGCTCCTCGCCGGCTGGCAGAATCAGCGGCTCGGGGACCGAATCAACGTCCCCTTTCCCTACCAAAGCGAGCTGTCCGGGATCAACGATAAAGGCGTACACGAAGTCATCTGGTACTCGCGCACGTTCGAGGTTCCCGCGGAGTGGCGCGGCCGCGACATGCTGCTGCACTTCGAAGCCGTCGACTACTCCACCGTAGTGTGGGTGAACGGTCAGGAAGTCGGTCACAATCAGGGCGGCCACGTGCCGTTTTCGTTCGATATCTCCCCCTATGTGAACCCGCAGGGGAGCAACCGGGTGACTCTGCGTGTCGAAGACCGGCAGGATCCGTACCAGCCGCGCGGCAAGCAATCGACGACGGGCCTGCCGCACCACATCGATTACTATTGCACGTCTGGGATCTGGCAGACGGTCTGGCTGGAACCCGCGCCATCCATGCGGATCGAAAGCGTCAGCATCACGCCATCGGTCGATGACAGCGCGTTTAAGCTGACAGTGTACCTGCACGCGCCGTCCGCACACTGGACGATCGAGATCGATCTGCTGGACGGTGATCAGGTCGTCTCCACCGTCCGTAAAGACACGCCGCGCGCCACTCTCAATGTCACCATCCCCGTTCCCAGTCCAAAGCTCTGGTCGCCGGACGCACCGCATCTTTACGGCCTGCGCGTGCGTCTGCTTTCGGAAGGCGTGGTCAATGACGAGATCGAATCCTACGCTGGCCTGCGCAGCATCGAGCTGCGGGACGGCAAGGTGATCCTGAACGGAGAGCCAGTTTATCTGGCAATGATTCTGGACCAGGGGTACTGGCCGGGAAGCTATCTGGCGCCGCCGTCCGACGAAGCCCTGCGCGCCGATGTCATCTGGGCAAAGCGCATGGGATTCAATGGCGTGCGCAAGCACCAGAAGATCGAGGATCAGCGCTGGCTCTACTGGTGCGACAAGCTGGGAATGATGGTCTGGGGCGAGATGGCGAACGCCCGCGCGTGGTCGTCACGCGCCGAGGATCACTTGACCTCCGAATGGGAGCGCATCGTCCGTCGGGACTACAGCCACCCCTGCCTCATCGCCTGGGTCCCCGTCAACGAAAGTATGGGCTTTCCAGGGCTGCAAAAAAGCCATCCCGGCCAGTACGCCTTCCTGGAGCGGATCGTCGCCCTGACACGGCGTCTCGACCCGGAGCGCCCGGTGATTGACAACGACGGGTGGGAGCACACGGATATTACCGATATCTGCGCTATCCACGACTACTCGCCCAACTCCGAGCGTCTGCGCGAGCGGTACGTAGAAACCCTCGCCGGCGGCCCGCTGCCCGCGAACGCCTGGGACGAATCCAAGCCGATGTTCGTGCGCGGCTCGCGCTACCGGGGCCAGCCGATCATGCTGACGGAAGTTGGCGGCTATTTGATGGAGCGCTCAGACCTCCCGAAAGAGAAGTGGGATCTTCTCTACGCCGCTTACGGCACCACCTTCTCCCCGGAAGACCTGCTGGCAAAGTACGAAGACCTGATGGAAGGCATCGCCTCACTCCCCTTCATCAGCGGCTTCTGCTACACACAGCTGACGGATGTTGAGCAGGAAATGAACGGCCTGCTGACCTACGACCGCATCCCCAAAATCGAACCGGAAAAGATCGCCGCAATTCACAAGCGGCTCTTCTTTCCAAAGTAATCCAAAACCAAAAAAGCGCCGGTCCCACAAAGGACCGGCGCTTTTTCATGTGAGGCCACCGCACTGCGACGCTTTCGATATTACAGAAGTGTGTTCATGGTGGCGTGGGGCTGCAGTGAAGACTGAGGATTGGCGCCGCCTTTGAGCAGGCGGACGCCGGCGACGACGCCTCTTCGGACGAGGCTGGCCGCTTCCGTGATGCGCACGTACTGGCGATTTCTTAGTAAAAAGCGCTCCGTCTGGGTTTCCCAGTGAGGAATGCGCGCCGCAAGCTGTTCGTTGAGCTGACGCTCCGCGAATTGATAGAGCTCCATGTCGCACTGATTGCGCTCTTCGATGATCGCGATCGCTTCCGCGAACATCTCCGAATGCCGGGGGCGATTCGCTCCGATGTTCGCGTCACGATAGTAGGGAACAGTCCAGCCTCGAAGATGAGAGATCAGGACCAAAGACTCCGCGAACCGCTCGGCGATCCCAACACAGTCGAAATGGCGCTCGATGTTGCGATACGCCGCCGCCAGCATCTCCTGGTCCGATGCATACTCACCCGGCCCCGCAATCAGGCGGGTCTGGTCATTCTCCAGCTCGGTCGAAAGTCCACTGGCGGCGTACGCCGCCAGACTCATGCTGCGGGAGCGTACTTCGTCATGGAGATAATGCTGCGGATTGCGCAGTACGTGGTAGTAGTGGGAGATAATGCGTTCCACTGGACGCCGCACAAACGTTACGTAACGCGCCGG
This sequence comes from Capsulimonas sp., assembly GCA_025963815.1. GTDB lineage: Bacteria > Armatimonadota > Armatimonadia > Armatimonadales > Capsulimonadaceae > Capsulimonas. The sequence goes on along the minus strand of JAOQAA010000052.1, from coordinate 5,232 downwards.
CCTAGGCAGCAGGCTGTGTCCGCCGAAGTTGATATGCCCCATCACAGCGCCGACCTCCGACTTTCGCGCCGGGCTCAGAGCCTCGAACGCCTCGTCGGCCGATATCGCGCCTTCACTATTCAGCCACTCCAGCGCCCCATCCCGATACCGACGCTGCAGGATCTGAGCGAATGTCGTCCCGGCGGCTTTGGGAATGTGCAGAAAGATCAAACAATCATCCTGGTTGTCCATTGTATTTGTTGCGTTTTTCATTGATCACCTTGAGCACGACCGCAAAAGTAGAAAATCGTTTTTTATAGTTAATACATATTAACTAATATCTATGCTGCTTCGCGAAACTTTTCCCGCGCTCAGGCGTTCTTAAGCTGTCGCTGTTTTCTGATTCTCATCCCCAACGTTCGGACGCCGGACACTTGGAAATGTTCATTGGCGACATAGAAAGTTTATACACTTTTTTTGTGAAGAAATGATGAAGAGCGATAAGCGATAGCGCACAATGATGAAACTTAATTGCCGTGTGCCTGCTCACAGCGAAAAATGTACGAAACATTTCAACAGTCGAGCCATCAAATAATGGGCGTCTGAGCCTGATCGTAAGTTCTCTCTGTAGAAAGATATTTCTGTTGCGTTTTCGAATTTCGACTTTATTTGCCTGCGTCGCCGCAGGCGCCCTTCTGCTTCCCGCCATGCCCGTCTGGTCACAGGCCGCTGACGCCCCTGGCGTCGGCGATGAGCTGCCCAAGCGCGGCTCGTACTCCGTGACAGGTACCCAGGAGAACGTGACGGTGTCCGCCGTGGGCGTGGACGCGCAGGAGCTGTTTACGGCGCTCGCGGCAAAGACAAATCTGCCGCTCGTGATCGACGACACGGTCTCCCGCCGCCTGACGATCAATATCATCAATCGCCCCGCGCGCAAGGTGGTGGAGGATATCGTGAGCGCCTACGGTCTCTCGTCGGCGGAAGTTGACGGCGTGATCATGATTTCCGAGGGCATTCCCCGTTCGCCTTCGTCGTACTTGCTTTCGGATATTGCTTCCGTGCAGACGAAATACGTCGACGCGAACAACGCCCGCAACCTACTTCCAGTCTTTTTGCAGGACTACGTGAAGGTCAATTCCGAGCAGAACAGCGTTATTCTCTCCGCGCCGACCGAGGTGCTGCAAAAATTTCGGGGCGATATCGCGCAGTTCGACATCCCCGCGTCGCAGATCGTCGTGGACTTGATGCTGATCGAAGTGACCAAATCCACCGCCGACCAGTTGGGCCTCACGACCAACTGGCAGAATGGAGGGCGCGGGATCAGCGTCGATCCCGGCGCCGGCAGTGTGCTGTTTAAGAGCGTGACAAACCTGCCGAAGTCGTTCAGCGCCACGCTGACGGCGCTTCAGGAAAAGGGTATGGCGAAGGTTCGGGCAAATCCGCGCATCGCGACGCTTTCTGGACGACGGGCTAATGTCTTCGTCGGCACCCAGCGCTATCTCGCCACCCCGATCGACATCGGCGGCGGGCGCAACTATATCGACGCCGGCGTGCGCCTGAATATCACGCCTTACACCGGCGGGCAAGGGCAAATCCTTGTGGACGTGGACTCGGAAGTCTCCACACTTTCGGCGCCGGACCCGATCACGCACTTGCCGGAGAAGGGCACGCGTACCGCCAGCACGGCGGTGCGCGTCAACGACGGCCAGACGATCGTAATCGGTGGCCTGACCCAGCAGGAAACGCGCGACGTCCATACCAAAGTCCCGATCCTCGGAGATATCCCGATTATTGGCCCACTGTTCTTCCAGACCAAGAGCGTGACGACATCACAGACGGAGCTGGTGCTGCTGATCACGCCGCGCCTGCTCTCCGACACCGGACATCTGCCCGACGCCGAGGAAAGCGCCATCAAACAGCGGTTTCTGGACAATGGCGACGCCCAGCAGCCGATCGATTTGAAAAAGGAAATGGGCGATCCCACAATCCCCATTCCCACAATCGTGGACAAGGCCGCCCATTGATTCCGCGACGACAAATTTTTCTCGTCGCCGCCTGCGCGCTGTGCTTCATGATGCTGCAAACAGATGTGCGGGCGGAGCTGGCGCGGTCATTTTACAACGTCACGAGCATCACGTCCCAGGTGCTGCCGAACGCCGTCAAGATCACGATCCAGACGGATGGTGTCGTGCAGTATGGGTTCGACGCCGCCACATTCTCCCCGGATGGCAACGGGTACAATCCAGAGCCGACATCGGCGTTCAAGCTGCGGCTGCTCAATGCCCGCGCACGCGTTCCTTCGTTCGTGGAGCTGGGCCAATATCCCGTGGATTCGGCGCAGGTCTCGCTGGGAACGGAACCGCTAGGATCGCCGTTTGGGCTCTGGAACGAGGACCCGGATCAGCTCAAAGTGGACATCGTTGTGCGCTTCTATGTTCCGGTGACCCTGCGCCAGTACGATGTCGGAGACTGGGAAGACCCGACTCCCGCCGTGCTAGGACCGCGTGAAGTTGAGGTGAAGCGCGGATCGGACCGGCGATCGATCGTCATCACGGTCATCACCGACCGCAACAATGGCGCTCGCAAGGCGACGCTAGGCCGCTCTCCGGCCACCGGACAGAAGCACGAGCTCTCCGTGGCGCCCGTGGACGGAGCGCCGGGCCGCCTCTGCGTGCGCGCCCTGCATACGCGCCTGGCGGATCTGCTCGCCGCCGTCGCGGCGCGGCGGCCGGATCTCGCGCTGGTGACACAGACGGACGCGGCGGACACGGATATCTCCCTGTTCCTGCCCAGCTGCTCTCCTGAAGAACTGATCGGAGCGCTGACGACCGGGTACGGCGTGAGCGCGGCGCCCCGCGCAGCGGAAGAAGGCGGCGGATGGGTGATCGGACGCGGGGAGTTTGCGGCGATTACGGAATCTCTGCCACTGCATTATCTCGCGCCCGCCGACGCGCGGCTGCTGTTCCCGGATTTCCTGCTGCCGTCTATCCGGGCAGATGTCGAGCGCAACGCCCTGGTCGTGACAGGCTCACCGGCCCCGATCGCGAAGCTGCGCCGGGACCTTGCCGTGGTGGACCTATCGAGCCCACAAGTCCGTGTGGAGGCGACCGCCTGGGAGTTCTCGTCGGCAAAGGACGCTGATTACGCGATGCAGGCGACACGCACCACTCCGTCGCAGTCAATGTCCGTGGACAGCGAGGCGGGAAATTTCGATCTGGTCTTGCAGCCGAACCAGACGGAGGCGTTCAGCGCGCGGGTCACGGCGCTCGCGCGCAAGGGACGAACGCGTCTCGCCTCCAAACCCAGCGTGCTCGCGAAGTCCGGCGCGCAGGCGACACTTTGCCTGGGCCAGAGCCGTTACATTCAGGTATTGCAATCGACCTGGGAGGGACAGCAGGTGACGGCCATCCAGCTTCAGATCGGCACGACGCTCAGCGTGCGCCCGATCCTCGAATCGGATGACAGCGTACTCCTGCGCCTGACCCCAAAATTTTCGACCGTCGATTCCATCGAGCCTGGCTCGGGCCTGCCCACGCTCGGCACGCGCGAGTTCGACACGCGCGTCCGCCTGCGGCCCGGCGAAACCTTGATCGTGACCGGCCTGGATCTCGATCTGGACTCCGAAAAAACAAAACGATTATCGCCGCTTTCGCGCATTCCGATCATCGGCCCGCTCTTCGGAGCGCGGCACGCCAGCCGCCAGCGAACGAAATTTATCTTACTGATCACGGCGCGGCGAGAGCCCTAGTTCCATTTATGAAACCGCGCGATTGTCGCTCCCCGGTTATAAAAACCGGGTCTGGGAAGCCTTCGGCTAATCGTCCGTTCCGGACGAACAAACTATGGGTATTCGATCACAAATATTTGTCTGTCCGGCACGGACAGTTAGCGCGTAGCGCTTCTCAGACCTGGTTTTTATAACCGGGATGAATTCCTAGTATGCAAGGATCTGACATGCGATTTTTCCGATTAGCGTTTCTCATTGCCCTCTCCCTCGCGCTCCTGCCCATGGCGGGCAAGGCGCAGGGGGGGCAATCTTATACCACCATCACCAGCCTCGTCTTCTCGCCACTGTCCAACGGCGTACAGATCCGGGTGAAGGCGGATGGCATCCTTCAGATGCGCATCAATGGGAACAACGACAACGGGAATGTCTACGGCGCGCGCATGGAGTTTTCCTTTCCGGACGCCCGCAACGGCATCGGCAAGAACTTCTTCACCAGCAAGCTCTATCCCGTTTCCTACGCCCAGCTTTCCACGGCGCCGGGAGCAAAAAACGGCATTGGCCTCAATCTTGTCGTGAGCAATCTCATCAATACGCAGGCGTCCGTGACCAAGATGGATGACGGCGAGGGAATACTCATCACAGTTCAGTCCGACCGGACCGTGGAGCGCGCGGGACGAGCGAAGGACGGGGCGGCGGCAGGCGACAAGGGCGCGCAAAACGGCGTGACCGATACCTCCACGCGCGTGCGCTTTAAGGACGGTAAGCTGACCCTGCGCGCCGTCGGCGTGGATATCCATCAGTTCATGAGCGCCATCGCGCAGACGACGGGTTTCTCCATCGCCGTGGACGACGCCGTGGACCGCAAGGTGAGCATCAACCTGCAGGACGCCGACCCGACCGCCGCCCTTCAGACCATCGCCACGGCGTACGGTCTGGCTCTCTCGCGCATCGGCGGCATCTACATGATGAGCGAAGGTGTCCCGACGGACCTCGCGACCTATCACCTCTCGGGCACACAGTCTTATCGGATGCAGAACACGCAGGCGGGGATCGCTTCGGGCTTGCTGCCAAACTTCCTGTATTCCTACGCGCACGTAAACTCCGAGCAGAACGCCGTCGTGGTTACGGCCCCGTCACAGATGCTGGCGAAGATCGGGGCGGACCTGAACAAAGTAGACATCCCCTCCCCCGAAATCTCCATCGAGGCGATCGCGGTCGAGTTCACGGACACGAAAAATCTGAATATCGGCCTTTCGCTCACGAACCAGCAAAGCGCCATCTTCGGCAGCGTCGATTCCCCAAGCGGCGTGATTACCTACAATACGATCGGCAAGCTGCCTGTGGATTTCGAAGCGACCCTGAGCGCCTTAGAGCTCAAGGGCAAAGCCCGCGTCCGCGCCCGCCCGCGCATGGCGGCGGTCAACGGCCGGACGGCGAATATCTTCATCGGAGCACAGCGCTTCATCCTGACCCAGTTCAACCAATCAGGACAGACCCAGACACGCATTCAGCCGGTGGATGTCGGC
>JAOQAA010000326.1 GCA_025963815.1 Capsulimonas sp. | reverse complement strand
GCTCCAAAATCAGATCGACCAAGGTGGATTTACGGACCAGCGCCTGCGGCTTGCCGTCCGCTCCCAGCGTCCCCAATCGATAAGAATTGGTCCTGGCGTCATATTCGAACTCACTCTCGCCATCGCTGACGTACTGATCCGGCGCGGAGCCGCCCAGAGTCGAGATCACAAGTTTGACCTTTTTAGGACGCTCCATACGAACATCAATGTCAGACTTCTGTGAGAGCTTCCCATCATTCCCCGGCTTCAGCATCGTTTCACGCACCTGAATGGTGCGCGCATGAGAGAGCTGATCGGACACAAGATGGGAAGCAGGCGCCGCACCGGCAGCCGATGGAAGCGCCAGCAGCGCAGCTCCAAGAATGGCGCGCATAGGAACTCGAAGGGACATAGTACTTACTTTCTTATGGTCGAGACGAACATACGGAGATGGGCGAATTAATTCCCTTTGTACGTCAAATAGTAATAATTATCGACGGCCGCATTCCCGGTCAGGCCATTTCTTGTGATGTAGCCCAGGTGCGCAGCCTTGACCTGCGCGGCCGTGGGACCGGACGAGCCGTTGTAAGTCGAGTAGGTCGGGGAGAATGCCTTGACGTGCCCATCGCAAAACGAGACGTTGGCGTGCTCCTGATGCCGGAAGGCCATCGTCGCCTGAGAGGAACCGTACGCGGCCTCCACAGAGGGAACGATCAGATTATCCGCTGCGATCAGTGATCCGCCACTGATCGCAGCGGCGTCGGCCATGAGAATCGTGTCGGAGGGCGCCTGGATATCGCTGTCCTTCGTCCCACCGGCCGTCACTTGCTGGTTCGTACCGTAACCAGTCGCATTCCCGCGATACAGAAGAGGAACCGAGGCGGCGTACGTAAAGCTGGCGTCGGGACAGTTTTGGATCTGCGCGGACTTCATGTAAGGCTGCAGCTTACCGCCCGCCATATCGACCTCGGATGTCGAGACGTCGATCAAGCGGCTCCACGTCTGAAATACGAAATGTCCGGTATGAGTCCCATCACCAAAACCAATGTAGGAAGGGACGACCATGGATTCGTCGTAGTCCTCCGAGTACATGAGCCAGGCGAGAGCGATCTGTTTCGTATTGCTGGAGCAAGCCGTCTGGCGAGCCTTCTCACGGGCCTGGGCAAAGACAGGGAATAGGATGGCCGCGAGAATCGCAATGATAGCGATTACCACGAGGAGTTCAATTAGAGTGAAACCTTTTCGGAATAATGTAACCGGTTGTTGCTGCGACATAGTAATCTTTCCTTTGCATTCAACAAATGAAGACAGGATCAAGGTGTCGACAGCATTGGCGACTTATTTGGGATCATGAGTGGCGGGAACTGTGGAGAGTATAACCGCCTACTCTCTCAAGACTCTCTCAACGGAACTTATTTGCGATTATTTTTTCTCGTTGTGTGAGTTCAAGACTTCAGCGAGCGTCGTTTGCGCCTGAGCGAGCAGTGTTTCCGAACCCGTCGATGCGCCAACGGTCCAATTGGCCACCGCATCGGCCATACCCAGCGCCTGCTCGGCGGCGGCGCGATCGCGGCCGATATCCTGTGGCCCCAGCGGTTTGAACGACATGCCGAGGGCCGCGCGCATCGTCTCCGCGCATGAGAGCAGGCGCAGGCCCAGGGCGTATTGCTGCAATGCGATGGCAAGATGCCCCATCTCCTTAAGGCACCAGGCCACGACACGCCGTTCGCCGCTCGCCCGCGTCTGAACGATCGTAATTCTCAGCAGACTCAGCGATTCCGAATAGCGGCCGTCAAGCCGCTCCACGGAAGCAAGATTGAGGCCGAGGGAGCTATACCAAACGATTTTCTGCTGATTTTGCAGGGAGACCGCTTCCTGCAGAAGTACACGCGCGGCGGCGTAGTCGCCCTGATAGCGATAGACTAGGCCAAGGTTACTCAGACTGGAGCAGACGAGGCGCGTGTCGCCGATCCGGCGGCGCAGCTCCAGTCCTTCCGTAAGCCGCTCCAGAGCGGCGGGCCAATCCTGAAGCGCCATAGCGATGCGCCCCAGGTCATTGAGCGTCTGCGCCAGGATATTGGGGTCGCCCAGCGTGCGCGCCAGCGGCAGCGCCTGAGCCAGCAATTCCTGGGCTCGGTCGAACTCGTCGTGAAGCATGGCGGTCACGCCCATCAAACCAATGCATTCCGTCATGCCCGCGGCGTCGCCCAATACGCTCCAAATCGCCAGCGCCTGCTCGGCGCTAGCGGCGGAGGCCGTGAAATCGCTCAGGACACGCAGGGTCTCGACCTGGATCGTCAGCAATCGCGCGCGCAGACGCTGGAGACGCAAACCACGCTCCGAACCGTCCGTCTCCTCGTTCAGAGCCACGCCATCCATCGTCAGGGCGCGCGCAATCCATTGACGGGATTCCCGGGCATGCCCATGCGCGTTCCAAGCCTTGGACACCGCCGCGACAACTGTCCACGTCTGCTCGATCGCGCCGCTGGAAGTCAGATGCTCTAAGGCGGCCCGAATATTCTCCATCTCGTCGTCGAGTCGCACCGCCCAGAGGGCCGCTTCCTGGCCATGCATGCGCGGGACGGTCTCCAGAACGAAGCGCGCGAAATAATCGGCGTGCGCTTTGTCATGCTGCCGGGCTTTCGCCATCGTGCGCTGCTCGAGAGCGAAGTCGCGCAGGCTTTCCAGCATTTTGTAACGCATGCCGTCGCCAACGCGCGCCTCGTCCGCCGCGATCAGGGAGCGCTCGCGCATCTGCGCCAGCATCGCCATCGCGCCGGACGCCGAACCTTCCATGCAGATCTCGGCCCCCGCCGCCAGCGTCCAGCCGTTTCGAAATACAGCGAGCTTAATAAACGACTCCTGCATGGTCTCTGAAAGCTGAAGATAACTGTATTCGATAGCTGCACGAAGTGTCCGGTGGCGCGCGGGAATATCGGTGCGGCGGGTCACCAGCAGCTCGAAGCGCCGCTCCAGCATGTCCAGCATTTGCCGCGTCCCGAGTGTCTGCGCCCAGCCCGCACAGAGTTCAATGGCGAGCGGCAAGCCTTCCAGCCGCTCGCAGATTTGAGCCACATCGGCCATTCGGGCGGCGTCCGTGGGAAAGCTCGGCAGAACCGACTTCGCGCGATCGAGGAAGAGCTGCACACTCGGCGCATTTTCCAGATCGGACTGCGCTTGAAGCGAGGAGAGAACGGCGGAGGCCGCATCCTGCCGGGCGCGGGGCAGTCCCAACGGGGTCAGCATGATTTGATGTTCGCCGCTGACGCCCAGGCTGCGCTGCGACGTGACAAGCACGCGCAGACGCGGAATACGCGCCAGCAGATCCGATGCGAATGCGCCCACGGCCTCGGCGAGATGTTCGGCGTTATCGAGCACCAGCAGAAACGGCGGCGTATCCGGCGCGGCGGTGAGGGCGTCCACGATCCGCGGAAGCGGCGGACCTTCACGGACGGGTGTCAACTCGACGGCGATGGCCTCAGCCACCGCGCTCGGCTCGGCGATGTCCGCCAGGAACACCATCGCCACCGCCGGCTCCGTACTATGCGCCGCCGCGCGGCGCGCCAGCTCCAGCGCCAGCCGCGTCTTGCCGATGCCCCCCGTGCCAAGCAGGGTGATCAGGCGCGTCTCCGGATCGTCCAATAGCGAGCCGACTTCGCTCAGGATCGCCTCACGGCCATAAAGAGTGGTGAGCGACGCGGGGGGAGGCGTGACACGCAGCAGCGTGTGCGCGGACGCCGCCGATCGGGGCGGTGCGGACACGGTATCCGCTTCCTGGCGAATCTGGGTCATCAGCGCTCGAGTGGCGCTGGACGGCTCGGTGTTCAGGTCGCGTGCGAGCATGCGGGTGAGATTGCCGTACTGGCGCTCCGCCGCCGCTGTCTGTCCGCCGACGGCGAGAATACGGATGAGAGCGCGGTGGGAATCTTCCAGCAGCGGATCGGCGTCCACCGCGCGCTCCGCCAGTTCCGACGCCCGTTTCCATTCCCCCATCTTCTCATAGTGGCTCGCAAGACCATCCAGCGCACTCAAATAATCTGTCAGCAGCCGCTGCCGCTCCGAGAGCACCCAATCATCATAGAAACCGGAAAGGAAACCGCCGGTATCGCCATGCAGCGCCGCAGCCTTTTCCAGCGCCTCCACGCGCGTCATCCCCTCCAGTTTCTCGGCGCGCTGCCGGAGCTGCCGGAACTCGGCGACATCGGACGTAATCAGTGTGAAATCGACGGAGACGGTGTTGCGGTCGGAAATCAGAATATCCCGCTCGACGTTGGGACCAAGCTCGCGCAGGGTCTGACGGATGCGCCAGATTGCCTGCGAGAGACGGGGACGGCCCGACTCCGGATCGGCGTCGGGCCAGAGGAGGTCTACGAGTTCATCGCGCAGATGGCGGCGGGGGTGAATGACGAGGTAGGCGAACAGAAGCGCCGCCTGCCGCGTGTGAAACTGATCGACGCTGCGCTCCCCAAAGCGCACACGCGGGAGACCAAAAAGCGTTGCTTCCCACAAGTCCACGGGCGGCTCCATCATTTAAGCGGGAGCGGCCATATCCATGATCGCGCGCAGGCGGTCCTGCGTCTGCGCGACATCCTCCCACCCTCCGATGCTGACCTCACGGTGCTCCAGCACCTGATAGATCTCGAAGAAGTGCTGGATTTCCAGAAGCGTGTGGTCGGAAACGTCCTTGATGGATTTGATCCCGTCGAAGCGGGGATCGGCGACGGCCACTGAGAGAATCTTATGATCTTCGCCGTTGTGGTCGTGCATCAGCAGAGCGCCGATGGGGCGAGCAACCACCATGCAGCCGACAAACGTGGGGTTCGAAGACATCACCAGAATATTGAGAGGCTTTTTGCGGACATCGCTCTTGGTCCCGCAGATCCAGCCGTAGTCGCAAGGATAATAAAGCGGCGAGAAGAGAGTGCGGTCGTACCGGTAGATATCTCCCTCCGGCGCGTACTTATACTTGTTGGACGACCCTTTCGGCACTTCGATGATGGTGTTAACTTCGACGGGCGCCTTCGATCCCATCGGTATCATTTCATAGGGCATTCCAGGTCACTCTCCCTCGCATGTTCTGCTCTATTATAGCATAGCGCGCTCCAGTTCGGCGACGCGCGCTTATTACCGCAATCCGTAATAAATATGGAATCTCCCTCACATTTTCGGATCCATTATAGCAAGCGCTTTTACAGTGACGTGATCGGGACTTTGCGGAAAATAAGGTAAAATAGAGAGCGGATTTTTGCGAGGACCATATTGAGTACAGAACCCGATAACATTACTTCGAAACCCAAAACGACTTCTAAACGAGCGGCGAAGGGGCCGCAGCCGACGAAACCCACCGCCACCGAACTCGTCGCCATCAACGAAGCGGCGACGGAAGTGGCGAAGCAGGCGGCGCGGATCGACTCCGCCCCGACCCTGGTGGAAAAGGCGGACATCCTCTGGGCAATGACCCAGGAAACGCGCCACGCAACCCTGGGACAGCTGCCTCCGACTACTGTCGCGGCCCTGATCGAAACCGACCCGGACCGCAATACCCGACTGATGGCGAACCTGCCGGCGGCCAAGTTCCAGCAGATCCTGAACCTGGGCACATTTGCCCAGGGACGATCCTGGCTGGAGCGCGCGGTCACGTCCGGTTCGCTGGCCGCCGCGATCCTGCCGTCGCTGATGACCTCCCGGGACCTCAGCGAAATGCTGCTGACCGACAAGGACTTCCGGCGCGCCCTTCCCAAGCTGCTGAACTACGAGCGCGCGGAACGGTGGCGCCAGCTCCTGACCACCAACGAATGGCACGCCAATATCGATGAGCTGCTCATGTCGGACACCGACGAGCTGCTGCGCAAGGCGAATATCAAGAACAAGAACGTTCACGCGGTGCTTCAGTCGCTGATCGACTTCGTCCCGGAGCTTTATCTGGAGACGATCAACTACGCCGCCGGTCGGCTGAAGAACGCGCAGGACCGCCCGGACGAGTTCGAGGACCTCACCAGCACGCCGTTCGGCCTGCCGGAGATCCTGAACGCGCAGACCGCCGGAGCCGCCAGCCTGGATCCCTCCGCGCAGACGATCGCGGGGAACGAGGCGGCCAATTCACCGCTAGCGGATCTGGTGCCGGAGAGCGGCGACCCCGTGTTCGCCCTCGCAACCGCCGGCCTCACCAGCGCCCGCAAGGCTCTGCTGGAGGATCAGCTCAAGCATCTGCTGCGCCAGGAGATCGTCGCCACGGCGTCGTTCGCGCAAGGCGCCATGGCGCGCGCCGCCGGCCGCGTCCTGTTCTACCTGCGCGCCGGTCTGGAGTCCTTCGGCCCGAGTGTCGAGGACGCCACCCGCGCTCTGGAAACTCGCAACCTCAACGAGATCAGCGCTATCGGGGCGCGTCTCGCGGAAGGCTATCGCCAGAAGTCGCTGGCCCTCGCCGGCCTGCGCGAATGGCTGGACGGCCGCCAGCGGCAGTTCCTGGACGCCATGAAACAGCCCGAGGCGGGCATGCATCCGGAAACCAAGGAGCCGGTGCTCTGGCTCGCCGGCAAGCCCAAGCAGGACCGGGCGGAGTGGCACCCCACCCCGCTCTCCGAGATCGCGATTCAGCTTTCCGAGATCGGCGCATGGGCGTCACTCGCCAAGGCCGCCTTCGGCACCCCCGAGCGCACGCACGCGATCTTCACGCAGGCCAAAGCCCGCACCGCCGGCGAGGCCCTGCGCCGCACCGTCATCGCCCTGGCGCTTTATCGCCGGTGGGAACCCGAGCTCGTGCGCCCGAACGAAGACTTCACTGCCTTCTACCGGCAGTTCGGCAAAGGCCGGCGCAGCAACTTCGACGCCGTGCGCCAGACAGTTCTGGACGCCCTGGACCAAACCCCAAGCGACGCCTGGAAACCGTCCGACGCCAAAGCCCGCGCCCGCGAGCTTCTCTTGCGCGCCGTGACCGAACTCGAAAATGCGCCCCCACCCGCGCCGCCGAAAAAGCCGGCGCACTAAATACAAAGCCGCGCAGCATTCAGTAAATCCCTGAACGCTGCGCGGCTTTTTTGTGTGCTGCGACAAACTCCATACCCTCCTCATCTTCTCCCCAGAATAGCGATTTTCCGAGCGAT
>JAOQAA010000037.1 GCA_025963815.1 Capsulimonas sp. | reverse complement strand
TCAATGACACGGGATTGGCCGCCAGCTTACTGGGCCTGGATCTCGCGCGGCTGCAATCGGAAAGTGTCTTACTCGGCCAGCTGCTGGAAAATTTCGTGACCATGGAAGTGATGAAGCTTGCCGGCGTCAGCGTTGTGCAGCCGCAGCTTTTCCACTATCGAACGACGGCGGGCGCCGAAGTCGATCTTCTGCTGGAAGACGCCGCAGGTCGCCTTGTCGGGATCGAAGTCAAAGCGACCGCCACCGTCACCTCTGGCGATTTTCGAGGACTGCGCACCCTGGACGCCGCCGCCCCCGGCCGCCTCCATCGCGGGATTGTGCTCTACACCGGCCCCCACGTCATCCCCTTCGGCGACCGCCTCTTCGCCGTCCCCATTCAAGCGCTGTGGTCCGGTTCCGTCAAATAGCTAGCCTACAAAAGTGGAACAGGATAAGCGCGTACCAAGTTGTCCACAGTCACAAGCGTAAGGCCATGGAGCAGCGCCTGACATACGAGGATACGATCAAAGGGGTCTCTGTGGATCAATGGCAAGGACGCCAGTAAAGCGACACTTGCCTCATCGATTGAGAGCGGCATGATTTGATGCTGCTCTCGTGCGTGGGGCAAATAGACTTCTGGCGAGTTTGGCAGCGGAAGCTTTCCCAGCTGATATTTGATCGTCGTTTCCCAAATAGACGCCGCGCTAAGATAGACATCGTTGCTGGTGTCAAGGATGATATCGCGTGTTTCTTGGGAGAGCTGAGGGGCGGCGCTAATCAGCCATAAGAAAATATGTGTGTCGAGCAGAAGCCTCATCTGCCTTCAAAATCCAGCAAAACGTCGTCGGGCAATGGAGCATCAAAATCATCTGGGACAGTAAACTCGCCCGCGCAAAGTCCATAAGGACGGCGGGCTTGAGTCGCGGCAGCCGTTCCGGGGATGACAGGATTGATTTCCGCGATCTGGCGGCCCGCTTCCAGCACAACGAATGACTCACCGGCCTGTGCGCGGTGGAGATATGCCGCCGGGTCCAGTTTGATTTCTTCTATGCTCACAGTCGTCATAAGTTTATTCTACCACGAGAGTTAATGACTTTGTCCTTGAGCCGCCGCGTAGATCAGCAGCAAAATGGCGATGCCTAAGAGCACCGTGAAGAAGATCTTCCAGAAGCTGTAGGGGCGGTCGCCCTGCACTTCGCCCGTGCGGGCGTTGACCATGACTTGATAGACTTTGTCGTGGTAGCGATAGGCCGTCAGCCAAACGGGCATCAGGAGATGCTTGAAGGTGATTCCTGAGTACGATGTCGCAATGTTGTGGATCCGCTGCTCGTCGCCGCCGATGTCGGAGTTGACGTCGCTTCGAATCGCGCCGGCCATCATGCCTTTGGCGATCTCGAAGCCTTCCGGGAGGCTCACCTGGTAGCGCTGGGCCTTGTATCCAGAGAGAAAGCGCGGGTCGTAGGGGCGGACTTGGTCCAGCCCCCAGGGTTCGAGTGAATCGAGGCGCGGCCGGGAGACGGACGCCGTGGCGGGAACGGTGACATCGTCGAACCAGCGTGCTACCACGCCGGAGGCGGGCCACCAGCGGGTCTTTTGAACCTGACGAGTTTTTGTCTCGGACTTACCTTCGGAGTTAGTCTCGGTGTAGGTTTCGGTTTCCCAGTAGTGCTCGCCGCGCTCGCCGGTGTAGTGGCTTGTCGTGTGCGAATCGTAAGTCCAAAAGGGAAGATAAACGCCTTGAATGGCTTCCTGGCGCGCCTGAGCTTTCAAGGCGTTCGGAGCGAACCAGCGGGAGCCGAGCCATTGCTTGATCGACTCGGTCGCCTGCCGCTGGGTGTGCTGGAAGGGCAGCACGCCGGAGGGCGCCACCAGTGGATCGGCGCTCCGTGGCTGGGCGACGATTTTGGCGCCGCAGAATGGGCACTCGCCGGCGACATCGGGGGGCTCGAAGGTTACAATCGAGCCGCAGCCGGAGCATTGCACTTCGAGCGCATTGGCGGTCAGCGCATGCATCTGGTCGGGGCGCGGAACAAGATACGCCTCGTAAGACAGTTCATTGACGGCGTCCGCGCTCTGCGGAATCTCTTCCGTGCGGCCGCAATAGGGGCATTTGAGCTGACCGCCCTTAGGGTCGAAGACAAGATCAGCCCCGCAGCCGGGACAGGGGTAGCGGCGCGGCGCATCCGGCGCCGCGCCCATTTGTGTATCGGTCATCCGTGTGTTCGCCTCTGGTGCTGGGCATCCGTTCGGTTTGGGTCTCGATCATTTTTAGACAGGCGGCAGCGGCGGCGGGGCCGCGCCGAGCAGCGCGGCGACTTCGGGAGCGTCGCCGGCGGCGATCCATCCGGCCATGCCTTGTTTCCACACCAGGGTCGTGGGAGCGAGCGCGCCGGCGGCGATCTGCTGCTGCAATGCGGCGGCGTCGAATGGCCCGAGGCGCTGGCCGTTCACGCCGAGATACCAGGCGGTCGCCGCCGGCAGCGGGGGGGGCGTGGCGGCTCCGCTATCCGTGGGCGTCACGATCTGGCGTGCGACTTGCTGTCCGAGCGCCAGGCCCATGGCGAGGTCCAGGGCGGGGTTGCCGCCGCCGGGATTGTGCGCCGAGGCTTCGATGGCGTTCGCGGCTTGGTATTGCGTGTATTTGCTTAGGTCGCCGACGAGGCCGATCTGGGTGCGCTTGTCCAGCGCGGCTTCGACTTCCGGCGGCAGAGAGATGTTCTCGATCTGGACTTGCGGAACGGACAGGCCGTACTGGGCGAAGTCCGGCTGAAGGGCGTCGCGCACGGCGTCGCCCATCACCGCGTAGTTGGCGGCGAAGTCAAAGAGCGGGATGTGGCTTGCGCCGAGCCAGGTGACGAGACGCACCAGCAGGAACGAGCGCAGCTGGTTTTCGATCTCATCCGTTTGGAAGAGACCGTCGGTGCTGATTAACTTCTCCAATGTGGTCGCCGGCTGCACGATCTGCATCGTGTACGAGCCGTAAGCGCGCAGGCGTACGGGGCCCAACTCTGGGTCCTTCAAGATCACCGGGTTTGACGTTCCCCACTTGAGATTGGTGAAGACTTTCGTGCTGAAGAAGTACACCTCGGCTTTGAACGGCGAGTGGAAGCCATACTTCCAGCCTTTCAAAGTGCTGAGGATTGGCATGTTCTGCGTTTCCAGAGTGTACGTGCCGGGGCCGAAGACGTCGGCGACATGGCCTTCGTTGACGAACACCGCCGCCTGACCGGGGCGCACGACGAGCTGCGCGCCCATCTTGATCTCATTGTCGTATCGCTCGAAGCGATAGGCAATGGTGTCCTGCGTATCGTCGAGCCACTCGATGATATCGATAAACTCGGCGCGGATCTTGTCGAACAAGCTCATGGAGGCCTCCTGAAGTGCGGTCTTCTGTTCTGGTAGACACGGGATGGTTGGATTTGTTGCGCTTTACTAAGATTGGGCCCCTCCGCCCCAATTCTGGGGGA